>DATMSN010000448.1:0-1794 GCA_035565375.1 Duganella sp.
GGCCTTGGCCGAAGCGCTGTACGGCGTGCGCGCTGGTGGCGCTGGCGCTGGCGGTGCCGTGGATACTGTTGATGCGCACCCGGCGCGCGCGCCTGTCCAAGCTGGAGGAGCAGTTGCCGGAGGCGGCCGACTTCCTCGGCCGCGCGCTGCGCGCCGGCCACTCCTTCGCCAACGTGATGCAGATGGTGGGCGAGGAAATGCCGGAGCCGATCGCCGGCGAATTCAAGTTCGCCTACGAGGAGATCAACTACGGCGTGCCGATGAACGAGGCGCTGCACAACCTGGCGCTGCGCGTGCCGTTGACCGACTTGCGCTACCTGGTCATCGCGGTGCTGATACAGCGCGAATCCGGCGGCAACCTGGCCGAGGTGCTGGGCAATATCAGCCGCCTGATACGCGCCCGCCTGAAGCTGCTGGGGCAGGTGCGGGTGATGTCCGCCGAGGGGCGGATGTCGGCCTGGATACTGGGGATCTTGCCGGTGGTGGTGCTGCTGCTGATGTCGATATCGAATCCGGCCTACATCCGCGTCCTGTGGACCGATCCGATCGGCGTGCGCTTGATGTGGTACTCGTCGGTGGCCGCGGTGGGCGGCGTTTTCTGGATGCGCAAACTGATACGCATCAGGATCTGAAAGGAGCACGGCATGGACAGCCATCATATACTCTTCCTGGCGATAGTGTTCGTCGTCGTCGTCGGCATCGGGCTGCTGGCGATGAAGATCTTTGCGCCGGTGCAGGTGCGCGAGCGTTTGAACGATGTGGTCGAGCCGGAACTGGCCATGCCGGAGGTGAACGGCGGCTGGGTCGAGCGCGTCGCGCATGTGGCGCAGCCGTTTTCACGCCTGTCGCTGCCGGAGGAGGGGTGGGAGCGCTCGCCGCTGCGCACCCGCTTCATGAACGCCGGCTGGCGCAGCGCGTCGGCGCCGTCGTTGTACTTCGCCGCCAAGACCGTGCTGGCGCTGGGAGTGCCCGGCCTGGCCGCGCTGCTGATGATAACCTGGGGCGCGGTGCCGCAGAAGGGCTTCCTGTTCCTGCTGCTGCTGGCGGCCAGCATCGGCTATTACCTGCCCAACGCGGTGCTGTCGCGCAAGGCCTCCGGCCGCTGCCGCGAGATCTTCGAGACCTTCCCCGACGCGCTGGACCTGCTGACGGTGTGCGTGGAGGCCGGCCTGAGCCTGGAGCGCGCGCTGGCCAAGGTGGCCGGCGAGATCCACATCAAGAGCGTGGCGCTGGCGCAGGAGCTGCAACTTGTGCTGATGGAGATGCGGGCCGGCTTCAGCAAGGAGAGGGCGCTGCGCAACCTGGCCTTGCGCAGCGGCGTCGAGGACGTCGACACGCTGGTGGCGATGCTGATCCAGTCGGAGCGTTTCGGCACCAGCATGGGCGATTCGCTGCGCGTGCACTCGGATAACCTGCGCGGCAAGCGCAGCGTGCAGGCCGAGGAAGCCGCCGCCAAGATCGCGTTGAAGTTGTTGTTCCCTCTGATCTTCTGCATCTTTCCGACGTTGATGCTGGTGTTGATCGGCCCCGCGGGGATACAGATTTATCGTTCGGTGTTGCCAGGCATGGCGCATTAATGGGAGGTCCGAGATGAAGAACCCACTGCTGGCGACAGCCGCCGGCCTGTTGCTGCTGGCCTGCGGCGGCATGCAGAAGCCGGCGCCGTCGATCCAGCCGGCTCCGACGCTGACGTCGTCCGGGCAGCTCATCACGTCGTTGGAGCGGGCCTGCCTGTCCGATCCGATGGACGCGGCCAAATGGGAGGCGCTGGCCGCCGCGCTGGAGGCGGACGGC
>DATMSN010000449.1:0-1769 GCA_035565375.1 Duganella sp.
GGTGCGGCGGGTGGAGTTGCTGGGCGGCGGCGAGCTGGCCTTCAAGCGCGACGGCAAGGGCCTGCGCGTGACCCTGCCCGACGCGCGGCCGGCGTTCACGCCGGTGGTGAGGATTTCGGGGCCGGGACTGGTTTAGGGAGGCAAATCGGCCAATATCCGAACCTGGCGCGGCGCCGATTGAGCAAAACGTCGGCGCCCCTCAGACTAGAGCAAATCGCGCGCGATATAAGAATCGCACGATTTGCTCTAGCTTTTTGTTTTCGCATCACTTTTGCGGAAAACCGGCATCCACTTTTCCGCGCGATGCCCTTAGGATGCGTCTTGTTGAGACGCCACTGGCGCCGTCGTCGCCGGCGCCGATTGGCCAACCAGGCACATGACGCCGGCGGTCGTGATCGCCATGCCCGCCGCAATCGCAACGGCGGGCCAGCCGAGGGTCGCGACCAGGGGGCCGCCGACCGCCGTGCCGAGGCTTCCACCGACAAAATACACGACCATGTAGACGCTGTTGAACCGGGCCGGTTGCTGCGGGGCGATACTCAGGACCCGACGCTGGTTCGCGACTTGAGCTGAAAAGAGACCCGTATCGAACAGGGCCAAGGCCAGCAGCATCAGAGGAGCGATGTTCAGGCTGAGCGGCATGGCCGAGGCGCAGAGGAGCGCCAGGGCCAGGCCGGCAAGCACCACCGGCCGGCTCCCGAACTTGTCGGCCAACTGTCCCGCGGCGCGAGTGGCGACAATGCCGGCGACGCCGGCAAGCGAGTAGAGGCCTATAGTCGTCGGTGACAGGTTGAGCGGAGGCAGGGCGAGCGCCAGCGATAGGCCCATCCAGATCAGGCTGAACGCGAAAAACCATAGCGCACCCGACAGAGCCGCCACTCGAAGCTCGGCATGGGTGAGCAACAGTTTCGGCATGGAACCGAGCGTGGCGAAGTAAGACCCATCGCGATGCGGGGCGGTTCGTGGAAGCACGACATGGCTTCCCAGGGCGCAAGTCAGGCAAAGGCCAGCGATAATCAGAAGCATCGCGCGCCATCCCACCAGATCCGCCAACCCGCCTCCAACCAGTCGGCCGAGAAGCACGCCCGCCGATATTCCGGCGGTGACGGTCCCAAGGGCGCGACCGCGCTGGCTGGCTGGCGAGTATTTGCCCGCCAATGTGCTCATCTGCGCCCCGGTGCTCGCGCAAATTCCGGAGACCAGCAAGGCCGCTCCGAAGGCAAGGACGTTCGTGGCGGTTGCGGTCAGGCCAAGTGAGAGCCCCAGAATGGCAAGCTGGGCGGACACAAGCCGTCGGGGCGACAGGTGATCAACCAGTGGAACCAGAACCGCCAAGCCGATCATATAGCCTAGAATGGGCAGGCCCGCCGCCGCGCTCGTCGACGCGAGCGATGCGCCGAGGTCCATCGCTATACGGCCCAGCTCCGGTTGAACCGTGTAGCTGGTCGATGTCGCCACGCCGGCCGCGACCGCTAGAAACAGGACCTGGGTCCTGACGAGGCTTTGGGGGCGCCGGATTTCAATGTTGTTCGCTGAGGTCATGGCCGCGAGCCTAGACGCGGCAAGTTTCGGTGGCTGGCGGATTCCGGACGCCGCCAGTCGCCCGCCATAGTCGGAACGGGGTGTTCACAGGCGGCGAAGTCTACGCAAACCTACCCTCGCGCCGGCCCGAACCGGGCGACCAGGTCGTAGGCCTCGCCGGGGAACAGCTGGCGCACCCAGGTGACCGGCTCGCCCGCCCGCCAAGTGCGGCGCTCGACGGCCAGCAG
>DATMSN010000450.1:0-4476 GCA_035565375.1 Duganella sp.
ACGCTGGCCGCCTCGCGCGCCGGACAGTGGGCCGATCGCGGCTGGGCGCAAAAGACCAGCGCCGGCGCGTTGCTGTTGATTTTGCTGGCATGGCTGCCGCTGTCCGTGTTGGGCGTGGACGGCGGACCGCTGGCGCTGGCGTCGCTGATCGTCGGCATCCTGGCGCTGGACCTGGGCGTGCAGGCGCTGCAGGTGACCAACCAGAGCATGATTTTTCGCGCAAGTTCGGAAGCGCACAGCCGGCTGGTGGGCTGCTACATGTTGTTTTACGCGGTCGGCAGCGGCGGCGGCGCCATCGCCGCGACATCGGTCTACGCGATCGCCGGCTGGACCGGCGTGTGCCTGCTGGGTGGCGCGGTCAGCGCGGCGGCCCTGCTGTTCTGGGCCGTCACGCTGGAGCAGCGGCCGTCACCGGTTTGACGGCCGCCGTGCCGACGCGGGTCTACTTCATCGTGTACGTCTGCGGGGCGGTGTCGACGGCATAGTTATTCGCCGTGTCCCAATACGTGAAGCTGTAGCGCACCACGTCGCCGATCTTCAGGCCGCTGGCGGTGTAACTGTTGACGCCTCCGCTTTGCGCCATGCGGACATTCAACTGGCCGCCGCCGTTGACGGTGTAATGCACGTCGGCCCAGGCGCTCGAGTTCCACGCGAATTTCAGCATCGTCGCGCTGGTCTGGGTGACGGCCGGCGTCGGCGTCGGTGTGGGCGTCGGTGTGGGCGTCGGCGTCGGCGTTGGCGTCGGCGTTGGCGTCGGCGTCGGAGTAGGCGTCGGGGTCGGCGTAGGAGTCGGCGCGGCCACGCCGGTATCCCAAATGATGTCGTCTATCCCCATCTGGAAAGCCGAGGTGGGCAGCGCGGCGCCGTCGCTGGCGATCTGGAACAGGTCCAGCATCGACTGCAAAGCCACCTTGGTGCCGGCCAGGTCGGCCACCGGTATCGTCGCCGTGCCCCAATCGCCATTGCGCACCAGCCCGTACGTGGTGGCATTGGCCGGGAACTTCACCGCGTTCTGGTTGGTGTAGGTGTCCTGCACGCCGATGGTGAAGGCGACGTTGGCCGGCAGCTTGATCTTGAGCTTGACCGTGCCGTTGCGGAAGCCGCTCATGTCGCGCGCCTGGCGCGACTGCACGCTGCCGCCGAACCACTGCCCCGGCGTGTTATAGCTCCACGACATCGAGTTGGCGCCCTCGAACGGCGGCAAGGTGCCGGCCGACACCGACGCCGTGTTCCACACATAGATATCGGACGACGTGCCCGCCACCAGCTTGTTGTTGACCACGGTGTTATCGGTGAACACGCCGAACTTGCCCACCTCCGGCACCGACTGGTTGCCCAGCTTGACCGAGCCTTTGCCGTCGAGCTGATAGACGCGCACATAATCGACATACATGGTGCCCGGCAGCGGCGCCGTCACCTGGCCCGGCGTGGCCGCGTCGGTGAAGTTGCCGCCCACGGCCAGATTGAGCAGCAGATAGAACGGCGCCTGCAGCGCGGTCGAATTGACCGGCAGCGGGTTCTGGTACATGTCGCGCTCGACGCCGTTGTCGATGACGGTAAAGCGCATCTGCGACTCGGTCCAGTACAAGCGGTAGATGACGAAGCGGTTGGCCAGCGACTGCGTCGGCGTGTACCAGTTCTTGGTCTGCCAGGCGGTCGACGCCGCGCAGCTCTCGTTGCCCGGCACGCAAGCGGCCTGCTGCCAGGTGATGACGTTGGAGCCAACGAAATTGTCGGCGCCCGGCGTCGGCGAGCCGGCCGCCGCCCGGCCGCTGGCCTTGTGGCCCATCTCCATGATATCGATCTCGCCGTTGCGCGGCCACGTCTGCGGGCTCACGCCCAGCATCCACGCGGCCGGCCACAAGCCGGTGCCCAGCGGCGGCGTCGACATGCGCACCTCGACCATGCCGTATTGGACCTGCACCTTGCCGAAGGTATCGACCTTGCCGGACGTGAAGACATTGCTGCCGACGGTCTCGTTGCGCGCCTGGATCGCCAGCGCGCGCGTGTTCGGCTCGAACGGCACGCTGACGATGGCCAGGTTGTTCGGGCTGTAGTACTCGAGCTCCTGGTTGCCGTAGCCGCACAGGTTGATCTGGCAACCGTTGCCGTTGACGGCCGACCACACGCCGCTATTGAGCGCCGTGCCGTTGAACTCGTCGGACCACAGCAGCGTGCCGATGACGGGGCTGGTGACGCTGGCCGACACCGGCGCGCCGTAGGCCAGCGCGATGCTGGTGGCGACGGCGGACAGAACGAATTTCTGTTTTTTCACAATGACTCCTCGTAGCGATACTTCCTCAAATGCGAACCGGACAAAGATCCGGCCCGCTCCATGCCGGCACGGTCGGTGTCGGCGCTTGCGTTGCGGCGAGGGAGGACGAACGCGGCGCCACCCCGCCAAAAAACGGACGTGGGGGCGCCTTCGCGACGAGGCGTTTTGCTAGTCACTACAGTCTCCTTGCCGGTCCGGGTCGGCGCCCGGACGCTATTTCTGGACAGGTTTGGAAACGATTCCAATTCCTGCAGAAAATATATTCCGATTAACTTTTTTTGTCAACGCAAAAGCGCAAACGTGCGCCCGATGACGCGCGTCAAACGCGCGGCGGCGGCGCGCCCGTATGCTGGCGACAGAGAGATCAATTTGACAAGAACAGTGACGACGGAGGGGGCGATGTCGGAATTCCACCGGTATTTCAAGGAGAACATGGAGGCGCTGGGCTTGCCCGCGCCGGACAGCCTGTTCGGCAGCGTGCAAAGCGGCGTGGCCACGGTCACCGTGCTGCTGGCCAGCATCGACAAGTTCGGCCAGCGGGCCACCATCGCCGACCTGATCGGCGCCGGCACGCGGCTCGAAAAGTTGGGGATGATCGGCACGTTGTCGGCCGCCTTCTACGCCGGCGCCTGTATCGGCAGCCTGGCGGTGGCCACGGGGCGCTCGCTGTCCGGTGGCGCCAGCGTGGCGGACGTGCTGCTATATGCGCGGGTCCACCACCTGCATCGACCGTGGCTGGCGGCGCAGTTGTACCGCGCGCCGGGCATCTACCGGCCGAAGGCGGCCGCCAGGGCGGCGCACAGATACACGGCGATCCAGCGATGAGCGCGAAAATGAAAGACGACCTGCTGCTGATCCTGACGGCGCTGGTGTGCGCCGCCGGTGCCTGGGCGTTCTGGCACTACCTGGGCGAGCAAGCGCTGGGGGCGCTCTCGACGATCGCGCTGATCGCGCTGGCGGCCGACAACTACCGCCTGCGCCGCCGCCTGCGCCAAAATCCGGGGTCAGGTCCACCAATGCTACACGGGCAGAACCGTCGCGGTGACACGTGATACGTGCCGCGTAGGGCGGATTAGCGTAGCGTAATCCGCCAATGCGTGCGCAGCCGGCGGCTCATGCATGGCCGATTACGGCGTTCCGCCTAATCCGCCCTACGTGGTTCAGAATTTATCGCCCGTCATCGCGATTATTCATCGACCGAGATCGCGGCTCTTCATCGGCCGCGCTCCGCGCATCAATCGATCGTGATCGCCAAGTCCCTGCCCTTGACGGCGGCGTTGCCCGCGTAATCCTCGGCCGTGATGCGCAGCGTGTAATTGCCCGGCCCGAGCTTGCCGACCTTCCACGCGCCCGGCGTGAGCTTGCCGTGCATGAGCCGATTGTTGATCGCATACGCGAAGCGCGTCTCCGCGTTGCCGTGCACGGTGATGCCGCTGCCCTCCATGTACGCGAACTTGACCGCCTCGCGGTTGCGCGGAATCCTGTCGTACAACTGCGTAATGACCGGCTGCTCCATCCCGGGAATGATCTCGCCGTCCGCATTCAACAATTGGTAGCCCAGCTTGAACAAGCCCAGCCGCCTGCGCGCCTGCACGCCGTTCATCTGATCGAACGCGTCCACCACGATCTGCACCTCGCCCAAGCTGCGCCGCACCAACACCCGCCCCTCAACCACCTCCTTGAGCTGCTTGCCGCCGGCGTCGCGCAACGTGATGCTTTGGATCTTGGGCGCGATGGTGTCCTCCAGATCGATAAACGGCAGACTCAGCGGATTAAGCACGTCGCCGTTCGGCATGTAGTCCAGATGCACGTGCGCCATGCGGTTGACCGTGCCCAGCGTTTCGCCGACGGCGAACCGCGTGCCGCGCTTGACGCGCACCGCATCGGGCACGCCCTTCTCGTCCTTCACCACCTGGAAGCGCGGATCGACGACCTTGTCGCGGCCGTCACGCCCCACGCGCATGTGGATATACTGCAAGCCGTTGAACGCCATGCCCTCCGACAGCTCGCCGTAGCCCCACGTCCCGCGCGGGTCGGTCACCTTGCCGGCGGTGACCGCCAGCACCGGCGTGCCGATGGCCGCCTGCACGTCCAGCCCCGCGTGGAAATGGTGGCGGCTCTCGCCGTTGAAGTCGCCGCGCACCTCGCCCATCAGCCCGACCACCTCGTGCGCCTTGTCCTGCGGCTTGACCGGCCACAAC
>DATMSN010000451.1:0-4004 GCA_035565375.1 Duganella sp.
GCGGCGTGGCCGGCGTCGGCATCGGCAACCGCGACACCCGCTACACCTACACGGTCGGCTTCGCCAACGCGACCGCGCAGTACTGGGTCGACGCCGACGCGTCCAGCGGCCACTTCGACAGCCGCGGCATGATCCCCGGCACCTACACGATGACGATCTACAAGAACGAGCTGGCGGTCGACACCCGCAGCGTCACCGTCACGGCCGGCGGCATGGCCACGCTCAACACGATCAACATCGCCAGCGACCCGAGCGCCACGGCGGCGCTGTGGCGCATCGGCGACTGGGACGGCACGCCGCTCGAGTTCATCAACGGCGCCAGGGTCAGCACGATGCACCCGTCGGACGTGCGCATGGCTTCGTGGACGGTGCCGGACTACGTGATCGGCGCGTCGAACGCGGCCACCGGCTTCCCGGCCTACCAGTGGAAGGACATCAACAACAACACGGTGATCCGCTTCAACCTGACTTCGAGCCAGATCCGCAACTACACGTTGCGCGCCGGGATCACCGTCGCCACGGCCGGCGGCCGGCCCAAGATCGCGGTCAACAATTGGTCGTCGGCCAATCCGGCCGCGTCGACCCAGCCGAAGACGCGCACGCTCACGGTCGGCATCTACCGGGGCAACAACACCACGTTCAGTTTCGACATTCCGGCCAGCGCGCTGGTGGTCGGGCAGAACACGGTGACGTTGACGGCGATCAGCGGCACCACCAGCACGGGTTGGCTGAGCCCGGGTTATTCGTGGGACGCGGTCGATATGGTCCCGGCGCCGTAACCTCCAACCCCGTGTGCGTTTGGCGAGACGCAAGCGCCGCCGCTTAGGGGTCGTACCCCGTATGGCAGTGTGGGGTAAAAAAAAACTCCCGCGCGGGCAAGCCCGGGCGGGAGGAAAGATCGCCGGCGTGGAGAGCGTCCCCGCCGGCGGATCGAGGATTACGACCCGATCAGAACGAGTACTGCGCCAACAAGGTGTAGCGCGGGCCGCTCATGAAGACCTGGCGGGTGAAGTTGCCCGCGTGCTGCTCCATGATCTGACGCGTGTACGAGTTCGTCAGGTTGGTGCCTTCCAGGCCGACACGGAACTTGTCCGTGAAGTCATAGAAGATCGAAGCGTCCACTTGGCCGTACGCCGCCTGGTACAACGGCAGACCAAAGGCCTGGTCGTTGTTGGTCGTCGGGATCAGGTACTTGCCCGCCGGGGCGTCCGGATTCGTGTTCAGGCCGTTGTTGCCGCGGCTGCCCCACTGGGTCACGCCCAGCAGGTAACGCGAGCGCCAGTTGTAGGCCACGCGCATCGACAGGCCGTGCTGCTCATACATGAGCGCCAGGTTGACCGTGTGACGCGACAGCCCCTGCAACGGAGTCTTGCCGAACGCGCGTCCATCGGTATCGCAACCGTTGATGAACAGGTTGAAGTTGGTCGACGCGTCGTTGCCCTGGCACCATGCGTTAAACACCGGGTCTTTCAGCTTGCGCTCGCTCGACACATAGGTCCAGCTTGCCTGAGTGCCGATGCCGCGCAGCCAGTCGGGCACGAAGTCGTAGTACTGCTGGTGGGCCAGCTCGAAACCGCGGGCAAAGCCGTTGGCGCCGTTGACCGGACCGGTGACCACGAACTGCTGCGGCTTGCCGGTCGAGTCGACCGCGTTGTAGGCGTAGTTCTTGGTGGTGATGATGTCCTTGAGGTCCTTGTTGAACGCCGAGAACGTCAGCGAACCGGCCTTGGCGAAGTACCACTCGGCGGTCAGGTCGACGTTGGTCGACGTGGTCGGTTTGAGCAGCGGGTTGCCGTCGCTGGTGCCGCTCAGGCTGGTGCCGTCGAAGCGCACGGCGGTGGTGTTGCCCGCCGCGTCACGGGTGACCGTCTGCATGTGCTGGGCGTTGAGCGTCGTCTGTACCTGGAGCTGGTTGAAGTCCGGACGCGACATCGACTTGGCCACCGCAAAGCGGAACTGCAGTTGGTCGGTGGCCTTCATGCGCAGGTTCAGGCTTGGCAGCCAGTTGTCGTACGAATTGTTGACCGACTGCTGTTGCGCGAACGATGCGATGTCGATCAGGTTGCCCTGGCCGGACACGGGGACGCCGGTGCCGACGCTGGGGAGCGACGGCCGCGTGTACGAGACGTAACCGCTGCCGGCGCCCGTCGTCTTCACGTAGCGGATGCCGATGTTGCCGTCGATCGGATACTTGAGGTTATCCCAGCCGAAGCGCAGCTGCGTGTACGCGGCACGGGTCTTCTCGGTCTGCGTGTTGTTGGCGGCCGGGTCGTTGAAGGTCGCCGCCTTCCACGGATCGCAGGTCGAGCCTTTTTCGGCGCACAGCACGTCGTGGTACGCGTGGATCTTGCTCCATTGGTCGGGGAAGCCGCGCACGGTCGCCTCGTCCGCGAACAGCATCGCCGGGACGTTGTATTTGCCGCCGAAGAAGTTGTCCATCGTCTGCAGCGAAGAGCCGCCGGCGAAGCGCGGATCGCTCAGGCGTGCCACGCTGTTGATCTGCCAGCCTTCCATCCACGGGAAGGTGATCGCCGACCAGTTGTAGAACTTCTGGGCCTTGTGGTTCTCGCCTTCGCGGTTGGCCATGCGCACGCCAAAGCGGATGTCGCGCAGCACCGGGTCGTCGAACGAGAACTTGACGTCCGATTTCCACGCCTTCTGGTTGGCCGAGGCGCGGTCCAGCGCTTCCTGGGTATAGGCCCAGTAGTAGTTTTTCGGGTCGGCCATGTAGGCGGCCGAACCGAGGCCGAGCTGCGGCACCTTGCCGGTCATATCCATGGTCTGGTTCGGCAGGATGAAGCCGGTCGAGACGTCGGCGTCGAAGCCCTCGGTGGTCGAATGCACATGCTGGAAGTCGTTGGTCCAGGTCAGGTCCGGCGTGACGCGCCATTGGACGTTCAGCGAGATGTCGCGGGTCGCCGATTCACGCGTGTTGATACGCTGCGAACTGTTGAACGGCGAACCGCCATAGGTCGGGTTCGAGATCGTGCCGCTCTGGAAAGCGCCATTTTTATCGAAGACCGCGTTGCTGCTGGCCACCTGCTGGTACCACTTGTCCTCGGACGAAGCCACGACGTGCTCGTCGAGGTCTTCCTTGTAGTTGGTCTTGAAGTAGGTCAGCGAGGTGGTCAAATCCTTGTTCGGCTTCCACTGCAGGGCCGCGTAATCGCCGCGGCGGGTGCGGTCGAAGTCCTGCGAGCGATAGCCGACGCCCATCGGTATCCATTGCGTCTTGGAGCGGTCGTAGAGGGCCGGATCGGTGGAGTTCACGTGCGGGAAATACGGATCGACGCCCACGCCGTCCGAGCGGCTCGGGCTTTTCGCCTTGGCGAAATCGACCAACGCGCCGACTTCGCCGAACGGCGTGGTCCAGCGGTTCGACAGCAGGATGGTGCTGGTCGGCGAAGGTTTGCCCTTGCGCAGTGTGGAATACGATTCCGAGAAGCCCGCCGTACCCTTGAAGCCCTTGTAGTCGAACGGCATGGCGGTGCGCAGATTGACCAGGCCGGCGATAGCGCCTTCGACCTGCTCGGCCGACGGATTCTTGTAGACATCGACGCCGGACATCAGCTCCGGCGCCACGTCGGAGAACCCGAGCGAGCGGCCGCCACCGGCCGAGAACGCATCGCGGCCGTTGATCTCCGAACGCACGTAGGTCAGGCCGCGCACCGACACGCCGGAGCCTTCGACCGACTGGCGGTTCGGGTCGCCCGCCATGTTGCGGTCGATGGTGACGCCGGCGATACGCTGCAGCACCTCGGTGACCGAACGGTCCGGCAGCTTGCCGATGTCTTCGGCCACGATCGAATCGACGACCTCGTCGGCATCCTGTTTGAGTTTTTGCGCCGATTGCAGGGCGGCGCGCTGGCCGCTCACCACAACGACGGCAGGTGCGGCGCTGGTGCCGTCAGCCGCTTGGGCCCATGCCGGGCTGGCGTGCAGCAGGACAACCTGTGCGACCGCTGCGGCGATCGCAGTTTTTTGTAATTTACTCAATTTCGTCT
>DATMSN010000452.1:0-1583 GCA_035565375.1 Duganella sp.
AGCAGGTTGGCGCCGCTGGGGCGCTGGCCCGGATGGCTGGCCAGCACCGTGATGGCGCCGACCGGATCGTCGGTGATGATGAAGCCGAACTTCATGGCGTCGTGCCAGTAGCGGAAGAACGGGCGGTGGTCGGTGCAGCCGCCGGCGACGGCGTCGAACACGGTGGTGCTGGCGTTGCCGCATTCGTTGCTGACCATCGGCGGCACGATCGGGCCGCAAATGCCGCCCTCCCACCACACGCCCTGGTTGCCGGTCAGGTTCGAGGCGGCCGTGCTCGGCGAGGCGACCTTGCATTCGGCGTTCGGCACGTACACGCCGGTGCTGGCGCCCTGTTTCCACAGATAGGTGAACAAGTCGTCCGGATCCTTGTTGAGCACCGCGCCGGCGGCCTTGACGCCGACCAGCGGCGGCAGCAGCGCGTTCGGCGAGCCCTCGACCGTATAGGCGCTCACCCAGCTCTGGTAGTCGCCCAGCGCCCAGTTGACGTCGGTGCCGGCCTCCATGTTGGCGACGTTGTTGGAGGTGTAGACCGGCTGCACGAACAGCGCGAAGGCGACGTCGCCGGTCGACAGGATCTCGTTGTAGTTCTGCTGGTACTTGGCGATGACCTTGCTCCAGTAGTCCTTCGGCCCCTTGACCATGGTGCTCTGGAACTTGAGCACCACGTGGTTGGCGATCCAGGTGCCGAAGTCGCTGCGGTCGTCGAGCGCGTGGTGGGTCAGCAGCACGGCGACGTCGACGACGTTTTCCGGCCCGCGCAGGTCGAGGAACACCAGCCCCTGGTAGCTGTTCAGGTACAGCGCGTCGAGGCCGTCGACCAGCGACGGCACCTTGTACTGGGTCAGGCAGGTGGACGGATTGTCCTCGGTCAGCCCGTGGCCGCCGTGGTCGGCCATCGAGCGCAGGTCGCCGCACAGGTAGTACTGGCTCAGCGTGGCCCAGTCGGGGGTCTTGACCTCGGGGCCGGCGTGCTGGCCGGGGATCTGGTTGGCGTTGTCCTTGGTCCAGCGGTAGATGTCGGAATACTGCTGGTGGTCGGTCATGCGCTTGAGCGAGACGTCGTGCATCAGGTAGGGCACGTAGTCGGCCGACTGCCAGACGTCGAGCTCGATCGCCTCGATGCCGTAGTTCATGGCGTTGACGATGGCCTGGACCGAGTTCTCCGGATGCGTGCCGTCGACCACGCCGCGGTGGGCGGCGATGACCACCGGCGCGCCGTCGCGCAGCGCGACGTCGCTGGTCGGCGCCGTGCGGTTGTGCAGTTGCTTGAGCAGGTTGTCGGTCAGGGTGGGGCTGAGCAGGTCGTAATACTGCGCCGACGCGTGGTGCATCGACAGCGTGGCGGCCACGGCGAACAACGGCAACGCGAGCCTGGACGGCGAGAAGATGGTTTTCACTGGACTTCCTTTAGGTAGGACGGAACATCAATCGGCGGGCGGGTAATTCGATTCGGTCACCGGCGGCGGGGCGGCGGCCGACAGCAGCTTGCCGCTGTCGGGGTCGTAGCGGAACACTTCCAGCACCGCGCCGGTGGCCACGCGCAGCACGCCGGCGGCGAGGTCGTCGTCGACCTTGACCACGAC
>DATMSN010000453.1:0-2674 GCA_035565375.1 Duganella sp.
ACAGGCGCGGCCCCACCAGGTCGGTCAGGTCGGCCAAACGCGCGTACGCCCAATCCTCGTTCATCGCGCTGTCGCGTATCCGCGCCAGGGTGGCGGGATCGTTGGCCGGCGTCGGGGCGCCGATCGCGCCGGCGCTCAACATGCAGCCGGCGAGGATGGTCAGGGACAGTTTGAACGGGAAGACGGATTTCATGCGGGTCCTGTATAAAGAGGTGGGTGGATTGCAAGAGCGAATCAAACGATAACCGATCGTGATGCAGTTGTCATCCATATTGATTTGGTATTGATAAGTCCCTGGCGTTGCACTACCATGATCCCTCAACCGCCTCAAGAAAGCGCCTATGCTCAAGGGTCGACTTTGCACGGTGCGCCACCTGGTCAGCACCGATCTGAACACCTTCATCGCGCTGGTCAACGACCTGCCGTCGCGCGGCGACCATTTCTCGACCCATTTCAAGTCGCCCGAAACGCTGCGCAAGGAGTTCATGCAAAACAGCTTCGTCACCGACGACAGCGAACTGTTTGTCATCGAGGACAGCCTGCACCACATCGTCGGCGTCATCACGCACTTCAAAAGCCGCACGCCGGTCACGCGGGAAATCGGCTACCGCCTGTTCGACTTGAAGTTGTCCGGGCGCGGATATGTCACCGAGGCGTGCCGGTTATTGATCGATTACCTGTTCAACGTCCACCAGTATCACCGGCTCGAGCTGCTGTCGGCGCCGGAAAACGTGGCCTCGATCCGGGTCGCGCAGAAGTGCGGCTTCACGGCCGAAGGCATGATGCGCCAGAGCTTTTTCATCAATGGCCGCTACCAGGACGTGCAGATATTCAGCCTGTTGCGGCCCGAGTGGGAAGCGCGGCGCCTCTAAATGTTACAAGCCATTACCAAAACACCCCCTTTGTAAGCATGTGTATAACAGATGGTGATTTTCCGCCGGCGATTTATAGTGACATCACTGGCTAACGAATCATTCCGATCCGGAGCCGCAGCAAGGGGAACACCATGTTGAGCAAAAAATTTATGGCTGTAGCGTTAGTGGCCGCAGCGACAGTATCATCGTCGGTCTACGCAAGCGACCGTGGGTTTAACACGGTGGCCGGCGCTGTGGTGGGAGCCGCGATCGGCAACAGCGCGGGCGGCCGTGACGGCGCCATCGTCGGCGGCCTGGTTGGCGCGGCGGTCGGCAACAGCATCCACTCGGACGACCGCTATCGCGGCGACCGCGGCGGCCGTTACGTCGAAACACGTGTCTACTCGCAGCCCGCGCCGGTCTATTACGAACCGGCCCCGGTGTACTACGCGCCGCCACCGCGCTACTACGCGCCGCCGCCACGGGTGGTGTATGTGGAGCCGGCCCGTCCCTACTACCGCGAATCGCGCCGCGACTACTATTATGGCGAGCGCTGGGATCGCGGCCACCGCCACGACCACTACGACCGCTACGACCGTTAATTCATGGTCAATATGAAAAAAGCCTGTCCGCGGACAGGCTTTTTTCATCCGTTGCTTTTCGTCTCCCCCCGCTAGCTAGCCTTGACGGCCAGCGCCGGGGGGAAATCATGACGACAGCAGACGCAATCATCGCTTTGGAATTGGGACACTACCGCCTGCGCGAGCAGATCGGCGGTTCGGCCTATGGCATCATCTGGCGCGCCAGCGCTCCCAGCGCCACCGGCGACGTGGCCATCAAGTTGATCAACCAGGAGCAGATGGCGCGCGCCCTGCCCGCCCAACGCGACCGCTGGGTGGACTGCGCCAACAACGAGATCGCGTTCCTGCAGTCGTTGGAACCCTGGGACGAACGCCATATCGTGCGTTTGCTCGATAGCGGCTGGCATGAGGGCCTGCCCGTGCTCGCGCTGGAGTTGATGGCGACCGATCTGGGCCAGCACATGGCCGCCCTCAGGAGCGCAGAGGACTCCGTCCCCCTGCCATTGGCGCTCGGTTGGGTCGGCCAGATCAACCAGGCGCTGGCCAAGGTCCACCAGTACGGCTGGCGCTATCTGGACCTGAAACCGGCCAACGTGCTGCTGGACCGCCGCCTGCACACCGTCAAGCTGGCCGACTTCGGCACCAACCGCCATGCCGGCAGCCTGCAAGCCCACTCGTATGCCGGCACCGCCAATTGGCAGGCGCCGGAACAGTTCTTCCCCGCCGACGGCGGCGGCTACGCGACCGGCCCGCGCAGCGACTATTTTTCGCTGGGGGCGATGTTCTACTTTATGGTGACCGGCGGCCTGCCGCTACGCTTTTGCGCCGATTGCGGCCAGGCCTATCGCGAACACCACACCGCCGGCGCCGACCTGCTGCGCCAGATGCATGGCGGGGCGATCCCCAAGGCGCTGACCGCCGACGAGGAGGCGCGTTTCGCCCTCGCCATACCGGTTGAAGCACGCGATCCCGCGCTGGAGCTGCTGCGCGCGCTGCTGCATATCGATCCGGCCCAACGTCCCCGCCACGCGATCCAGATCAGCCGGATGCTCAACGCGATCCAGGGCGTGAAGCCGGCGCGCGGCGCGTTCAATCCGGCCGATCCGATCCATGCCATGCGCCGGCCCACCGCCAGCAACGGCTGGCGCCATATCCAGGGGGCGTGATGCCGACACCACTGCGTTTGCACAAGGCGCCGCCGCGCGTGCCGGCCGGCGCCAGACCTCCGCTGTCGTGGGC
>DATMSN010000454.1:0-3131 GCA_035565375.1 Duganella sp.
CGCGCTCGCGCGGCGCCTGGCGCGCCCAGTTACTTTTTTTGAAAGCTTGCCACGCGTTTTGCACGGCCATGTCCACCACATCGGCGTCGGCGACCGGCAGGCCGGCGTAGACGCGGTTGTCGGAAGGACGGCGCACGTCCAGATCGAGCGCCGGAGCCCGGCCCGCCACGTGGACGCCGCCGATGAAATGGGAACTGGAGACCTTTACCAGGTCCGGATTGAAGCTATGCATAAGACGTATCCTTTTGATATGTGGAATAAAAACTGCATACCTCATGCTAAGCGCGGGGCCGCAGCATTTAATGCCGCCGGCGCGGCCGTCGATGGTGCAAGCTTGTGTAGTTTTCGGCGCAGCCATCGTTCCTGCCGCCCGGCGCGCAGAGGGGTGGCGCCGCCGGCGCGGGGAAGCGCGGGGCGCAGCAATCTGTGCTGCCGGCGGCCGGCAAAACCGCGCATTCTGTCTCCCCGGCGCGAAAATTCAGGATATTGCGCAGCCGTGGCTATGGTGTAATGGTTTTAACAAAACGTCCTCAAAACGTCCAACCAAGGATAGATGCATGAAGCTTGAATCGTACTGGCTCGACACGGCTCCGCGCTTTCTCGGCGCGGCCAACGGCCCCGTCCCGCCAAAGGCGGACGTAGTCGTCGTCGGCGGCGGTTTTACCGGGCTGTCGGCGGCGCTGGAACTGGCCAAGCGTGGCGCGTCGGTGGTCCTGCTCGAAGCGGGCCGCATCGCCGGCGAGGCGTCGGGGCGCAACGGCGGCCAATGCAATACCGGCCTGGCGCACGACTACGCCGACCTGTCCAACCGGCTCGGCGAGGCGCGCGCCCGCGCCTACTGGGAAGCCTACGACGCCGCCGTCGCCACGGTCGAACGGATCATCGCGGCCGAAGCCATCGAATGCGACTTTCAGCGCTGCGGCAAACTCAAACTGGCGGCCAAGCCGGAACACTACGAAAAGCTGGTGCGCGTCCACGAGCGCCTGCGCGCCAGCGTCGACCCGAACGTCGAGCTGGTGCCGCCGGAACGCTTGAGCGACGAAATCGGCTCCAGCGGTTTTTACGGCGGCCTGCTGCAGCGCCAGGGCGCCCAGATGCACATGGGTAAATTCGGCGTCGGCCTGGGCCAGGCGGCGGTGCGCGCCGGCGCCCGCGTCTACGAAAACGCGGCGGTCCAAGCCATCGAACGCACCGCCGGCGGCTTCCGGCTCAAGTCCGCGCGCGGCGGCATCGACGCCGCGCAGGTGTTCCTCGCCACCGGCAATTCCGGCCTGGGCCCCTTCGGCTAGTTCCGCCGGCGCCTGGTGTCGGTCGGCAGTATCATCATCGCCACCGCGCCGCTGCCGCCGACGCTGATCAACGAGATCACGCCGACCCGCCGCAACTACGTCACCACCAAAAACATCGGCAACTACTTCCGCCTCACGCCGGACAACCGCCTCTTGTTCGGCGGGCGCGCGCGCTTCGCGCTGTCGAACCCGAAGTCGGACGCCAAGAGCGGCCGCATACTGGCCGACACGATGGTGCGCCTGTTCCCGCAGCTGGCCGGCACCGGCATCGACTACTGCTGGGGAGGACTGGTGGACATGACGGCCGACCGCCTGCCGCGCGCGGGCGAACACGAAGGCATGTTCTACTCGCTCGGCTACAGCGGCCATGGCGTGCAGATGTCGGTGCACATGGGCCGCCAGATGGCCGACATCATGGCCGGCAAAAAGGAAAGCAATCCCTGGCGCGACCTTGGCTGGCCGGCGATCCCCGGCTACTCCGGCAAGCCGTGGTTCCTGCCGATGGTCGGCGCCTGGTACAAACTGCAAGACATCCTGCACTGAGGCGCGACGATGAATCCCACCATAGGCAAGCTGCTTATCAACCGTCTCGGCATCGGCGCCCTGACCCTGCTGATCGTCTCGATCGTCGTCTTCGGCATCACCAACCTGCTGCCCGGCGACGCCGCGCAGGAGTCGCTCGGCCAGGCG
Source organism: Duganella sp. (assembly GCA_035565375.1). Lineage (GTDB taxonomy): Bacteria > Pseudomonadota > Gammaproteobacteria > Burkholderiales > Burkholderiaceae_D > Rugamonas. The sequence continues at coordinate 1,980 of DATMSN010000454.1, forward strand.
GCGACGCCGGAGGCGGTGGCCGCGCTGCGCATTCAATTCGGCCTCGACCGGCCGGCGCCGCAGCGCTACGCGCACTGGCTGATCCAGCTGCTGAAAGGCGACGCCGGTGTCTCGCTGGTCAACGGCCAGGCGATATCGTCGCTGATCGGCGACCGCCTGCCAAGCTCCCTGGTGCTGGCCGGCGCCACGGCGGCCGTCTCGGTGCCGCTGGCGCTGTCGCTGGGGATACTGTCGGCGATGTTTCGCGGTTCGCGCTTCGACCGCGGCATGAACATGCTGGCCGTGTCGCTGGTGTCGGTGCCGGAGTTCCTGATCGCCACGCTGGCGGTGCTGCTGTTCGCGGTCAAGCTGCGCTGGCTGTCCGCGCTGTCGCACACGGCCGACATCGCGACGCTGGGCCAGTTCCTGCGGGCCTACGCGATGCCCGTCTTCACGCTGTGCTGCGTGATCGTGGCGCAGATGGCCCGCATGACGCGCGCCGCCGTCATCGACCAGCTACGCTCGCCGTACGTCGAGATGGCGCGCCTCAAGGGCGCGCGGCCGGTGCGGATCGTGCTGGTGCACGCGCTGCCGAACGCCATCGGCCCGATCGCCAACGCCGTCGCACTGAGCCTGTCGTATCTGCTCGGCGGCGTGCTGATCGTCGAAAGCATTTTCAACTACCCCGGCATCGCCAACCTGATGATCGACGCCGTCACCACCCGCGACATCCCGCTGGTGCAGGCCTGCGCGATGATCTTCTGCGGCGCCTACCTGCTGCTGGTGATGCTGGCCGATATCTGCGCCATCCTGTCCAACCCGAGGTTACGCAATCTATGAGCAGCTCCGCCCTTCCCGCCTTTCCTGCGCTGCGCGCGCTGGCCGCCGCCTGGTCCACCATGTCGCCGGCCGCCCTACTCGGCCTGGCCATCGTTGTCTTCTGGCTGATCGTCACGCTGGCCGGACCGTCGCTGTCGCCGCACGACGCCTCGGCCATCGTCGACGCCGACGTCTTCGGCGCCATCAGTTGGCGGTTCCCGCTCGGTACCGACTATCTGGGCCGCGACATGTTGAGCCGCGTCCTGTACGGCGCCCGCTACACGGTGGCGCTGGCGCTGGCCGCGACCGTGCTGGCCAGCACCACCGGCACCCTGCTCGGCCTTTACGCGGCGG
>DATMSN010000455.1:0-3113 GCA_035565375.1 Duganella sp.
ATGGCGCCGCTGCCGCGCGCCTGCCAGCGCGCCGGCGGTTCCGCCTACGTCCACCATGTCGAGCTCCTGCGCAAGGCGCGCGGCGCCGAGACGCCGGCGTCGTTCCGGGACGCGCCGCTGATGTACCAGGGCGGCAGCGACGACCTGCGCGGCCCGAGCGACGACATCGCGCTGTTGCATGAGCAATGGGGGATCGATTTCGAAGCGGAAGTGGCCGTGATCACCGACGATGTGCCCATGGGCGCGACCCCGGACCAGGCGCTCCAGCGCATCCGGCTGCTGATGCTGGCCAACGATGTGTCGTTGCGCAACCTGATGCCGGACGAGCTGGCCAAGGGGTGCGGCTTTTTGCAAAGCAAGCCGGGCACCAGTTTTTCGCCGGTGGCGGTCACTCCCGACGAGCTCGACGACGCCTGGAAGGGCGGCAAGGCGCACCTGCCGTTGCGCTCGACGTGGAACGGCAAGCTGGTCGGCCAGCCGCACGCCGGCGTCGACATGGTGTTCAACTTCCCGGCGTTGATCGCGCATCTGGCGGCCACGCGCAATGTGCGCGCCGGGACCATCGTCGGTTCGGGCGCGGTGTCCAACCAGGACGCCAAGCGGGGCTATTCCTGCATCGCCGGCCAGCGCGCGCTGGAAATGCTCGCCGGCGGCGAGCCGGTCACGCCGTTCATGGCCTTCGGCGACACCATCCGCATCGAGATGCTCAACGGCGACGGCAAGTCGGTGTTCGGCGCCATCGAGCAGAAGGTGACGCAAAAGACACTGTAGGCAATTCGATAATTGCCGTATGGAATCAGTGAGCAAGCACTGAAATACCGCCGTATTCGACCGATGGTCGCGCCGTCCCGCATTCGATAATGGCAACATCGAAATGAAACCCGCGGCAGGCCGACCATGTCAGAAGATAGCGACGCAGAAAAGACCGAACCCGCGTCAGCGAAGCGCCTCGAGCAGGCGCGCGAGGAAGGCGACGTTCCCCGATCGCGGGAAGTGGCCACGTTTACCGTGCTGATGGCCGCCGGCGCCGGCCTGTGGATGACCGGCGACGGCCTGATACGGCAACTCAATTCGGCCCTGGTGTCCGGCCTGACCCTGGACCAGGAGCAAATCTTCAATGCCGACGTGCTGCTCAACCGCATCCTGGTCGACGTCGCGCGGGTGATGGTCGCCTGCCTGCCGCTGGCCGTCGCCGTGATGGTGGTGGCGCTGGCGTCGCCGTTGCTGGTGGGCGGCTGGCTGTTCAGCGGCAAGGCCTTCATGCCCAAGTTCAGCAAGCTCAATCCCATCAGCGGCATCGGCAACATGTTCTCCAAGAACTCCCTGGTCGAGCTGTTCAAGGCCATCGCCAAGGCGCTGGTGGTCGGCGTGGTCGCCTACATGGTGGTGATGAAGCAAAAAGACGCGGTCATCGGCCTGGCGGTCGAGCCGCTCAAGCTGGGCAGCGTGCACATGCTCAACATCCTCGGCAGCAGCTTCCTGTTCATCGTCGGCGCGCTGGGCCTGATCGCCGCCATCGACGGCCCCTACCAGATGTGGCATTACGCCAACAAGCTGAAGATGACGCGCCAGGAAATGATCCAGGAATCGAAGGAATCCGACGGCAACCCGCAAATCAAGGCCAAGATCCGCCAGTTGCAGCGCGAGATGGCCAAGCGCCGCATGATGGCCGACGTGCCGACCGCCGACGTGGTGGTGACCAACCCGACCCACTACGCGGTGGCGCTCAAGTACAGCGACGGCATGCGCGGCGCGCCGAAGGTGGTGGCCAAGGGCACCGACGAGGTGGCCGCCAAGATCCGCGAGATCGCCAAGGACAGCAAGGTGACGCTGCTGGAGGCGCCGGCGCTGGCGCGCGCGCTGTACAAGCACACCGAGATCGGCGACGAGATTCCGGAGGCGCTGTACGCGGCCGTGGCCGAGGTGCTGGCCTATGTGTTCCAGCTGCGCCTGTTCAGCAAGGGCGGCGGCAACCGTCCGGACGCGCCGAAGACGCTGGACGTGCCGCCCGAGCTCGATCCGCTGAACCCGGCCTTCATCCCCAAGCACGGCAACAAACCCGATTCGCATAACGGAGCCTCCGCATGAACGCACTGAGCAACATTAACCTGCCGCCCTGGCTGCAGGGCATCGCCAACAGCAAAAACAAGTCCAGCCTGGCCGCGCCCATCCTGATCGTGATGCTGCTGGGGATGATGGTGCTGCCGTTGCCGGCGTTCGTGCTCGACATCTTCTTCAGCTTTAATATCGCGCTGGCGGTGATCGTGCTGCTGACCAGCCTGTACACGATCAAGCCGCTCGACTTCATGGCCTTCCCGACCATCCTGCTGGTGTCGACCATGCTGCGGCTGTCGCTGAACGTGGCCTCGACCCGCGTGGTGCTGACCGAGGGCCACACCGGCGCCGACGCGGCCGGCAAGGTGATCGAGGCGTTCGGCCACTTCCTGATCGGCGGCAACTACACGGTCGGCCTGGTGGTGTTCATCATTTTGACCATCATTAACTTCACCGTGGTGACCAAGGGCGCCGGCCGTATCGCCGAAGTGGGCGCCCGTTTCGCGCTCGATGCGATGCCGGGCAAGCAAATGGCGATCGACGCCGACCTCAACGCCGGCCTGATCGGCGAGGCCGAGGCCCGCAAGCGCCGCAGCGAAGTGGCGCAGGAGGCCGAATTCTACGGCGCGATGGACGGCGCCAGTAAATATGTGCGCGGCGATGCGATCGCCGGCATCATGGTCACCGTGATCAACGTGGTCGGCGGCCTGCTGGTGGGCGTGATCCAGCACGACCTGCCGTTCGGCGAGGCGATCAAGGTCTACACCTTGCTGGCCATCGGCGACGGCCTGGTGGCGCAGATCCCGTCGCTGATCATTTCGGTGGCGGCCGGTATCGTGGTCTCGCGCGTGGCCAGCGACCAGGACATCGGCACCCAGATGGTGGGGCAGTTGTTCGCCAAGCCGCAGGTGCTGTACATCACCGCCGCCATCATCGGCGGCATGGGCATGATCCCCGGCATGCCGAACATGGTGTTCCTGCTGCTGGCCGCCGTGCTGGGCGGCTCGGCCTACATGATGACGCGCCGCGCCAAGGCCGGCGTCGGGGCGGCCGCCGAG
>DATMSN010000456.1:0-12861 GCA_035565375.1 Duganella sp.
GGCGATGCGCTGCTCGATGGCGTCGCGCGCCGTGGCCACGAGGACCGGCGTGTCGATCTTGCGCGTACCGGGGATTTATGGGGCCGAGCGGCTGCCGATCAAGCGCTTGCAGTTGGGAACGCCGGCCCTGCTGGCCGCCGAGGACGTGTACACCAACCACATCCATGCCGACGACCTGGCCATGATCATCGTCAGAGCACTGGTCAGAGGCTTGCCAAACCGTATCTACCATGCGGTCGATGACAGCGATATGAAGATGGCGGAGTATTTTGACGCGGTGGCGGACGCGTTTGGGATGCCGCGTCCGCCGCGCTTGCCGCGCGCGGAATTGCAACAGGTGATCACCCCGGCGCTGTTGTCGTTCATGTCGGAATCGCGCAGGCTGAGCAACGGGCGCATCAAGCGCGAGCTCGGCGTGCGCTTGCGGTATCCGACGGTGGCGGGGATGCTGGCGGCGATGTGACGGTGATGTGACGGCGGGCGCCCGGCGGATCGCCCGATCCGTCGCGGTGGCGCGGGTTATTTCTTTTGCTGCACGCGGCGCTGTTGTTGCTTGCGCTGCGTCTGATTGCGGTTCTGCTTGGCTTCGTACAGCGCGGCGGCGTCTTTTTTCGCCTGCTCGACGGTGCGCAGCTCTTCCTTGTCGTCGTGCGCGACGAAATAATCGGCGGCCTGGGCGTCGACCACCAGCTTGATCGCCGCCGCATCGTCAAGATCGTAGATCTCGTGCAGCAGGGTGGTTACCTCATCGAGAAATTCTTCGTAGGTCATGAGCGCCTTCGTGTTGTTGGATTGCGTTGTTGATGCCGCCAGAGGCGGGGAAAGCGTTATTCTAAACGACCGGAACACGCCGAGCGTTGCCGGGCTCACATAACGGCCCCATGGAGCTTTGAGTCGCTATCGAAAAAGGTGTAAAAATAGACTCACACTTATACCAGTGCAAGCCCGACGTCAGCTTTGTGTGTCAAACTAATAAGATGACTTGCTTGACGCGCATCAAACAAATCAACGCTTGATGGGATATCGTTATATTTCCAAGAGGAGCTCGCGTATGCCAGCCACTTTGCATCCGACTAAAGAGCAGGTCCGCGCTTACATGCAGTTGCGTGAGTGCGCCCGCCGCCCGCCACCGATGCCGGAGGAAATCCGCCGTCAGCTGGGTTGGCGTTATTCCTCCAGCGACGCGAACTTTGGCTCCGCCGCGACGATATTCCTCCCTAGCACCATTGCGCAATTGGCCGCCCTGATGGCCGTCGAATGGTACTTCCGGGCCTCCGGCCTCAGCCGTTCCAACTGACCCCGCCACCGCGCTTTACCAGGTTTTATACTTTTTCTTACAACAAATTTCTTCCTAGCATAAGAAATGGGTGTAAAATCTATCGAAATCTCACAGAGAGATAGCTCGGGTTAGCCGTTCGTTAACAAAAACGTGTATTATCGCGGCTAAGCACTAAAAACCGGCATAAACGTCTGCGTTTTGTAGTGCTTCACTGGTAATTGAGCTAAAAATTTTATTTACCCATGTGTCGTTTTTTTGCAAAACGGCCACGAACCTACTTAAACATTATGTCTATCAAAGAAATCACCGCTTCCCCAACCTACAATCCGAACCGTGTCCTGGACGCCATCATCGAGAAGCTGCAGTTGAAAAACGATGCGGCCTTGTCGCGTGCGCTGGAGGTTGCGCCTCCCGTGATCAGCAAAATCCGCCACAACACGCTGCCGATCGGCGCGACCATCCTGATCCGCATGCACGAGATCAGCGATTTCAGCATTCGCGAACTGCGCGAAATGATGGCGGCCTGACGGGTGACCACTCAAAAAGACAACGGCGCGCACCTCACGGTAACGCGCCGTTGTCTTAGGTGGGGCCGGTTTTGCTAGTGGTCTTGATGCGCGGTCCTAGGCGGACGTGCTGATCGTGGTGCCGATACGCTGACCATTGGTGTTGACCGTGGGCGCCGGTGCCGCTTGCTGCGGCGGCGGTGCGGGCGGTGCGGCTGGTTCAGCGGGTTTTGGCGCGGCCTGCACTGGCTCCGGCTGGCGCGGCGGCGGTGCCGATTGGACTGCGGCGTTATTTGAGGCGACGGAATTGACGGCCATGATGAGCTCCCAACAGGTGGAGTTCAGAGTATGCCACTTATTTAATCACGCCGCCCGCTGGTGTTGCTTTTTGTTGCTTGCGCACCAGCGGGTGATCGGCGTTGCGGGCGTTATCGGCGGCGCGGAGATGGCGGATTACGCTTCGCTCTTAAAGCCTACCGGAAGGTAGGCTGCCCCTTCGATGGGCCCCCGGGCGGTTAGCGGGCCTCGCCCGCTAATCCGCCCTACGTGGTTCAGATGACGCTCGCTTCTTTGGCCGCGTTAGCTCAGACGTGGACGCTCGGCGAAGAGGCCGGGCAGGTTCGGTACTTTGGTGCCAGCAGTCTTTTCTGGCGCGCCGCAGAAGGCGTTCGCTTGCTTGTCCGGGGCGCCGCAGAAGGCGTTAGCTTGTTTTTCTGGGGCACCACAAAACGCGTTCGCTTGTTTTTCCGGAGCGCCGCAGAAGGCGTTTGCTTGCTTGTCTGGTGCGCCGCAGAAGGCGTTGGCTTGCATTTCAGGCGCGCCACAGAACGCGTTGGCTTGCTTTTCGGGAGCGCCGCAGAACGCGTTCGCTTGTTTGTCCGGGGCGCCACAGAAGGCGTTTGCTTGCTTGTCCGGAGCGCCGCAGAACGCGTTCGCTTGTTTCTCTGGGGCGCCGCAGAAGGCGTTTGCTTGTTTGTCCGGGGCACCGCAGAACGCGTTCTCTTGCTTGTCCGGGGCACCGCAGAACGCGTTCTCTTGCTTGTCCGGGGCGCCGCAGAAGGCGTTGGCCTGCATTTCAGGCGCGCCGCAGAAGGCGTTGGCCTGGGTCGCGCCTTCGAACGCACGCTTCGCGGGACGCACATAGGGCTCGCCGAACTCGGCTTCGTACAGTTCCTTCATGCGCTGGCCGATGCGTGCCAGTGCCGCTTCGTCTTCCTCGCCCCGCATGCCGACATAGGGGAAGTGGTGCAGGAAGTAGCCGAACACGGCCTCGCAATCGGCGGCGTATTTCATCGTGTCCAGGATGTGGTAGTGCCAGAACGTGTCCACGTCGACCAACGGCGAAGTCTGTTCGTGGGGATACTTTTTCATCAACGTCAGGAACCGGCGATATTCGAGCTCGATAGCGTTGGTATGCTCCAGCGACCAGCCTTCGCCAGATTCTTTGTGCATCAGCTTGACCTTGATTGGGTCCAGATCCAGGGCGTCGATGACGTTCATGGGGGCATCTCCTCTATATTGAAACAGGTTAAGAAACATTGCGACTCGTTGATTTTTACCTATGTTTGCTTATTGGCATTTGATATTTATCAATGTTGCTGAGGAAATTCCTACACACCGTCGACTTTTTCCTAGCCGGCGGCTAGGGAAAACGGAGGGATCAGGCCACGACGTTGGCGGCCAGGTGGCCGGCGTCCTTGATATCGTTGACGTCGTTGTTGGAGGGGGGCGGCACGTGGTCGATCGGCACCGAGATGGCCACCGTGGTGCCGGCGTTGGGACTGCCGATGATCGAGCACACGCCACCTAGCAGGCTGATGCGCTCTTCGATGCCGACCAGTCCGAACGAGCCCACCTTGTTGCGGTTGCTCGCCCGCATGCCGACGCCGTTGTCGGTGATGGTCATGCTCAGCATGCCGCCGGCCTGGCGCAATTCCACCCGGACCAGGCTGGCGTGCGCGTGCTGGACGATATTGCTCAACGATTCCTGCAACACGCGGAAAAATGCCGTGGCGCAATGGTCATCGATGCGGATGTCGCGCTGGTGCTCGATCAGCTCGCAGACCATGCCGGAGCGTTGGCGGAACTGGGCGATTTGCCATTCGACGGCGGCGTTGAGTCCCAGGTCGAGCACGTTCGGACGCAGGTCGTTGATGATGTGGCGCACGCTTTTGATCGTGCTGTCGATCTGGCCGAGCGTGCTTTTGGCGCGCGCGTGCAGGCGCGGGTGGCGGTGCCGCGTGCGCGTGGCGAGCATGTCCGCCTCGATGCGCAGCACCAGCAGGTTCTGGCCCAGGTCGTCGTGGATCTCGCGCGCGATGCGCTTGCGTTCCTGCTCCTTGATCTGGTCGGCGTGCGCGGCCAGCCGGCGCAGCTTGTGGTGCGACTGCTGCAGCTTGGCCTGGCTGTCGCGCAATTCCTTGGTCATGACCTTGGCCATCTTGATGGCCCGCATGCGTGACGACGACAGCGTGTGGATCAGCAAATAAAACAGCAGCGAGCCGATGAACCCGGCCAGCATGGCCAGCCACGGCAGGAACAGGTCGAAGCGGCTGGACCAGGCCGCCTTGGGGGCACTGAAGTGGGCGTGCCACTGGCGGCCGTTGAACATCAGCGGCAGCACGATGGCGAACTGGTCGGCTGGACGCACGTTCTCGCCGCTGTCGAGCTTGTTGTCGAACAACAGGCTGGGCGCGGACAAGGCCGACGAGCGGTCGGTGCTTTCTCCGCCGTCGTACAGGCGCAGGCGCACGTCGCGCACTTGCATCTGGTCCATCGCCAGTTGCACCAGGTGCGGCACGCTGAAACCGATGCCGACCGAGCCCTTGTAGGCGGCGCGGCGTTCCTGGGTGTTGGTCAGCGGCATATCCTTGCGGTACAGCGGCAGGCGGATCGCCATGCCGCCGCCCTGGCCGAAGCTGTCCATGTCGATCTGCTTGCCGGACGTGCTGATCTCGCCCGTGTCGCGCGCGTTGGCCAGCGCCTGCGCCACCGCCGGCTTGTGCGTGATGTCGAGGCCGACCCGCCAGCGGAACGCGGCGATCGGTTCGATCATCGTGATGACGGAGTAGTCGGCGCGGCGGCCGGGCGGCTGGATGACGTAGTCGGGATAGCCGTTGGGCGTGCCGTCGCCGCTGTGGCGCGAAATCTTTTCGAAGTCCTCGCGCTGGGCGTCGGTGATGTACGGCGCGAAGTTGATGCTGACCAGGGCGGGGAACTGGGTCGCCAGTTTCAGTCCGCGCACAAACCGGTGGAAGGCCTCGCGGTCGACGCGGTCGCTGGCATCGAAGAAGCTGGCGGTGGCGCGCAGCACGTCGGAGTAGGTGTCGATGCGGGAGCTGATGTGATATTGGGCGTTGCGCGCCTGGTGCATGAAACGTTCGCCGGCGTCGTACTCGACCATTTTATAGGCGGCGACATAGCACAGCGCGCCGACGCCCAGGGACAGCATGATGCCCGCCCACCAGACGGATTTTGGCGGCGAAAACATCTGTCGCTGCGCGAGAAGTACCTCCATTACGATTGCCTTTCAAGCAGCTTCCATGATTTTCACCGTGCTTGAATATAGAAAATATTACTCATGCGAGTCAAGTAATTTTATAAAAAACGCCATTTGTCCTGAACAAATTATCCAGCGATGGGCGAAAAAAAACCGGCGCCTCCCTGGGGCGGGCGCCGGTTCGGTGGAGGCTTGGCGTCTTATTTGGCGACGAAGCTGTCTTTTAGCGTCACGATGCGATTGAACACCGGCTTGCCCGCGACCGAGTCGACGCGGTCGGCGACGAAGTAGCCGTGCCGTTCGAACTGGAAGCGCTGGTCCGGCAGCGCCGCGCTGATGCCCGGCTCCAGATAGGCGGTGACCACTTCCTTGGCGTTGGGGTTGAGCAGCGACAGGAAATCCTTGCCGCCGGCGTCCGGCTGGGCGTCGGTGAACAGGCGGTCGTACAGGCGCACCTCGGCCTGCACGGCGGTGGCGGCCGACACCCAGTGGATGTTGCCCTTGACCTTGTAGGTGTCCGAGCCGGGCGTGCCCGATTTGGAGTCCGGGAAGTAATTGACATGGACGGCGACGACTTTGCCGTTTTCATCCTTGTCGAAGCCGGTGCACTCGGTCACGTAGCCGTGGCGCAGGCGCACGCGGCTGCCCGGCTTGTCGTCGATCGGCGGGTAGTAGCGGAAATAGCCTTTGCTCGGCACTTCCATGAAGTCCTCTTCCTCGATCCACAGCTCGCGCGTGATCGGGAAGGTGCGCACGCCCATTTCCGGGTGGTGCGGGTGGACCGGCGACGTGCATTCCTCGCTCAAGCCTTGCGGATAGTTGTCGATGATCAGCTTGAGCGGGCGCAGCACGGCGGTGGCGCGCGGCGCCTTCGGATCGAGGTCCTCGCGCAGGCAGCCTTCCAGCGTGCTCATGTCGATCCAGCCGTCGGACTTGGTCACGCCGATGCGCTCGCAGAACAGCTGGATCGCCTCGGGCGTGTAGCCGCGCCGGCGCAGGCCGACGATGGTCGGCATGCGCGGATCGTCCCAGCCGCTGACGATGCCGTCCTCGACCAGTTGGCGCAGCTTGCGCTTGCTGGTGACCACATAGGTCAGGTTCAGGCGCGAGAATTCGTACTGGCGCGGCAGCGGCAGCGTGAAGAAGCCGCCCTCGGCCAGCGTTTCGAGCAGCCAGTCGTAGAACGGGCGGTGGTCCTGGAATTCCAGCGTGCACAGCGAATGGGTGATGTTTTCCAGCGCGTCCGAGATCGGGTGCGTGTAATCGTACATCGGGTAGATGCACCAGGCGTCGCCGGTGCGCACGTGGTGCGCGTGGCGGATGCGGTAGATGGCCGGGTCGCGCATGTTCATGTTCGGCGAGGCCATCGCGTCGTCGCTGATCCTGGCGCGCAGGATATGTTCGCCGTCGGCGTATTTGCCGGCTTTCATGTCGCGGAAGAGTTGCAGCGATTCGGCGCGCGGACGGTCGCGGAACGGCGAGTTCTTGCCCGGCGTGTTGAAATTGCCGCGATTGGCCGCCATATCGTCGGCCGACTGGCTGTCGACGTAGGCGTAACCTTGTTCGATCAGGTATTCGGCCATCGCGTACAGCCGGTCGAAGTAGTCGCTGGCATAGTGCAGGTGGTGCTCGACGCCGCCGTCGGCGGCCGGGTAGTCGTAGTCGAACCCCAGCCACTTGACGCTGTCGATGATGGTGTCGACGTATTCCTGTTCTTCCTTGGCCGGGTTGGTGTCGTCAAAGCGCAGGTTGCAGCGGCCCTGGTAGTCGCGCGCCAGGCCGAAGTTCAGGCAGATCGACTTGGCGTGGCCGATGTGCAGGTAGCCGTTCGGCTCGGGCGGGAAGCGGGTGATCACGCTGGGCATGCCCGCGCGCACGTGGGTGCCGGCGGCCTGGTCGTGATCGATGATGGCGCGCAGGAAATTGGACGGTAAGGCGGGCGCGGTGCTGTTTTTTTCGTTGCTCATCTGAAAAGTGGGCTTTGCAAGAGTTCGTGTAAAGGCATTTTACCGTATCCCCTCCGCGCGCTGAGGGGAAATGCCGCATCGCGGCGGTCCGGCGGGATTGCCGGTGGCGCGGCGGGTATAATTCGTCTTTAATTGTTTCGGCACACTGGCCCGGAGTTTCCAAGATGGAAAATCACTACAACACGCTGGGTATCGCGCCTAACGCCACCGAAGACGAGATCAAAAAGATTTACCGCTCGCTGGCGATGCGTTTTCACCCGGACCGCAACCAGGCGCCCGGCGCCGAGGCGCGCTTCAAGAGCATCACCAAGGCCTACGAGATCCTGTCGGACCCGGTCAAGCGCGAAGAGTACAACCAAAGCGTCAACCACCGCATCATCATCGACGCGGAAGCGGAAGCGTACCAGTTATGGCGCTCGGTGTTCAACCTGCACGGCACGGTCCTGCCGCCCGCGTAAAGGCGAACCGTGAACCACGGCGCCACCACGGAAACACGTAGGGCGGATTAGGCGGCACGCCGTAATCGGCCACGATCCGCCCGCGACGCGACCATATTTAGACAGCATTAAAACGAAAGCAAGCAATGAGAAAAGTACATCCCGAATTCGCCTATCAATCGCGCGAACTGGAAGGCCAGATCGAAGGCATTCTGGGCGATCCGCCCGACCGCAAGAACTACCAGCGCATGATCGACGCGCTGGTGTCCGAGTACGCCGGCGGCGGCGGCATCGAAGATGTCAACATGCTCGCCTTCGCGCTGGTCGACCACCTCGAGTTCAGCGACCCGAAAGGCCTGCTGGCCGAAGCCCAGGACTACGAGTTCGGCGACGCCGCGCGGGTATTCTCGATGGCCTCGTGCAAAGGCGAGGCGGCGCAACAAATGTACGCGGCACTGGAGAAAAACCTGCCGGACCTGGCGCGCCAGGCCATCATCACCGCCTTCCTGTACAAAAACCCGCGCAAGTGGGACGACGACGACCAATCGCTGGAACAACTGTCGGCCAACGACGACGGCGACGATATCGAGGACGAAGACAACGCGACCGACGACTTCGCCCAAATGTTCGACAAGGAGGATTAAACCATGTCCGACGAAAACAAAAGCAACCTGCCCGCGCTGAGCAAGCAGGTGACCGAGCTGGTGCTGGCCGGCTCGCTGAGCCACGCCGAGCAAGCCTTCGCCGAGGCGGCCGACCAGTTCGGCGACCTGGCGGTGGTGGAAGTGCTGAGCAACATCCCGCCGCAGGTGACGGCGCTGCACATGGCCGGCTTCGACGGCGGCAAGATGTCGCTGGCGACCCTGCTGGTGCCGCCCAAGGCGTGGGCCGACAGCCTGGCCTTCTTCGCCGCGACCTGGCAGGACGACCTGATCGAGGACGATCCGGAACGCATCGCCGAATCGCTGTTCGCGCACGTGCACGGCGTGGTGTTCTCGACCGACGACGAGGAGCGCCGCAGCGAACTGCTGCAGGCGGCCTCGGCGACCGACCACGGCGCCACCATCTTCGCCATCCTGTTCTCGATGGCGCCGAAGGAAATCCTCGAGGTGGCCGGCGAGATCATCTCGAAGGGCCCGTACCTGACCGGCCAGACCTCGTCCGACAACGACGTCGTGCCGCTGGCGATCGCGCTGGCGCAGGCGTCCGAGGACGGCTGGGACCGCGCGCTGTTCGAGCTGTTCCCCGAGTTCCGCCACAGCGCCGACCTGGCCGACGCCGAATTCAGCGACGACCCCGACGACGAGCCGACCTTCCTGCAGCGTTCGACCAAGGAATTGCTGTACCGCTTGCGCAAGCAGGTGCCGTCGACGCGCAGCGCCAAGGCGGGTTCGCGCCGCAGCGTCGGCACCGGCATTTTCTCGTGATCGAAGTTGCGGAGGATAGCCAAGCGATGCTGCCAGCTTTAGTAGTAGAGAATTTGCCGCGCCTGACGCGCGCGATCCAGCAACTGGCGACCCATCCGGACGACGAAGCCGCCTACGCGCTGGCCGACGAGTTGACCGGCATCACGGCCATGGTGGCCGAGAAGTTCACCAACGACCGCACCGCCGAAGGCATCCAGAAGGCGTTGCAGTTGACGGTGGGCGGGGTGTCGCTCGGGCTCGACCATGTGATACCGCATGAGACGGATCTGGCCGCGCTCGACTTCCTGATCGAGCATGGCGCCGAGCACGCGTTCCAGATCGGGTTCCGGATGATCAAGGAGTTGTCGGCCTTGCCGGAGGATACGCTGGTCGGCGAGTACGACACCGATCCGGTGTATTCGGCGCGCCGGCTGCGCGACCTGTTCATCGAGTTGTGCCAGACCGATCCGAACCAGAACTGGAACGGGGCGGACCGGTACGACGTCCTGCTCAGGCAGCGCAAGGAGGTGCAGGCGATCGTGCGGCTGGCGGGATGGCTGCGCCGGCACAACACCGAAGGCCCGGTCAACGATACCGATCTGAACGCCGAGGGCGTGATCGCGCTGGCGATCATCTTCGCCATCGAGGGCGGGGGCAGGGTGGTGGCGCGCACCGGGCAGAAGGAGTTCGAGCGTTTCGTGAAATCGGTGCGCAAGAACAAGCCGGATTACGAGGAGGGCTGGGCGGCGCTGGTGGCCAAGGTGCCGGTGCAGCATCATCCGGTGTTGTTGGACCGGATTGACAGTTATCGCCAGACCTGCACCGTGATCCAGCACATCAAGGGGCGCACGGCGATGAAGACCTTGTTCGCGGAATTGGAGAATTACGCCGGTTCCGAATTGGATGCCGATTATTCGTAGGGTCAACCTGCACCCCGCAACCCGCGATGCGGCGGGGTGGGGGGGTGATTTTCCAGCGCCGCCTCCAGCGCGATCGCCCTGAACGCCGCCACCAGCGGCGAGATCTCGTCCTTGCGCTGCGCCAGCAGCAGCGCCGTGGTGGCGTCCGCATCGGCCAGCGGCCGGTACAGCACCCCGCTCAAGCGGATGATGTCGAACGAACTCGGCAGCACCGCGATCCCGAACCCCGCCGCCACCAACCCCGCCATCGTCGACGCCTCGCCGGCCTCCATGGCGATCGTCGGCTCGAAACCGGCCGCGCGGCACAGCCGGAAAATCTGCGGATGAATGCCGGTGCCGGCCGTCTTCGGATACATCACCAGCGGCTGCCCCTCCAGATCGGCGATCCGCAGGCTGGCCCTGGCCGCCAGCGGATGCTCCTCCGGCAGCACCATCACCAGCGGATCGCGCCGCAGCTCGGTCGTCATCACCGCCTCCGGCAGCGCCGACTCCGGCGGCCGCACCAGCCCCAAATCGAGTTCGCGGCCGGCCAGCGCGTTGATCTGCGCCAGCGTCGAGCGCTCATGCAAGGTCAAGGTGACGCCCGGATAGCGCTGGCGGTAACGGTTGATGACGGTCGCGAACAGCGGCGTCAGCGGCGTCGAGAAGGTGAAGCCGACGCGCAACTCGCCGGCCTCGCCGCGCTCGGCCCGGCGCGCCGTCAACACCGCCTGCTCCGACAGCGACAGCACGCGGCGCGCATCGTCCAGAAACAGTTTTCCCGCCTCCGTCAGGCGCACCCAGCGCTTGCTGCGCTCCAGTAGCCGGGCGCCCACTTCGGCTTCCAGCATCTGGATCTGGTGGCTCAGCGGCGGTTGGCCGATGTGCAGGCGCTCGGCCGCGCGGGTGAAGCTCAGCTCCTCGGCGACGGCGACGAAGTAGCGCAAATGGCGTAATTCCACGCGGGTGCCTTTGGGTTATCGTTTTAAAGTATGACTAACGACTTAAATATATATTGGACAGCCATACAGCGCAATCCTAAGATGAAACCATCGAATTTTGCATGGGAACCGCAACATGTCTTCAAGCACCGCCTTAGCGTCGGCTTTGCCCGGGCCACGGGCGCAATACGCCCCCGCGCCGCGCATCGCCGCCGGCAGCGCCGAATTCACCCGCAGCAACCGCGCCCTGTTCTTCGGCGGCTTTTCCTGTTTCGCATTGCTGTACTGCGTGCAGCCGCTGATGCCGCTGCTGTCGCACGAATTCGCGCTGAGCGCGGCGCAGAGCAGCATGGTGCTGTCGGTGTCGACCGCCGCGCTGGCCTTGTCGCTGGTGGCGTCGAGCGCGCTGTCGGAACGGCTCGGCCGCAAGCCGCTGATGGTGGCGGCGATGGCGGTCGCCGCGCTGATGACGATACTGTGCGCGTTCGCCCACAGCTATCCGCAACTGCTGGCGATGCGCGCGCTGCTCGGCATCGCCCTGGGCGGCATGCCGGCCATCGCCATGGCCTACCTGGGCGAGGAGATCGAGCCGAACTCGCTGGGCCTGTCGATGGGCTTGTACATCAGCGGCAGCGCCTTCGGCGGCATGGCGGGGCGGGTCGTCACCTCGGTGCTGAGCGACCATTTCTCGTGGCGGCTGGCGCTGGGCGCGGTCGGCGTGGCCGGCGTGTTGGCGGCGGCGGAATTCTGGCGCAGCCTGCCGGCCTCGCGCCATTTCGTGCCTTCCGGCGGCGGCTTGCGCTCGATGGCGTCCGGCTTCAAGCTGCACCTGTCCGACGCCGGCATGCCGTGGCTGTTCGCGCTGGCCTTCCTGCTGATGGGCGCGTTCGTCAGCCTGTACAACTATATCGCCTACCGTCTGCTGGGCGCGCCGTTCGGACTGAGCCAGAGCCTGGTCGGGGGCGTGTCGTTCCTGTATCTGCTGGGGATTTATAGTTCGGTGTGGGCGGGGCGCCTGGCCGACCGCTTCGGCCGCCGCCATGTGCTGTGGGCGGTGATGGCCCTGATGCTGGCCGGCTTGCTGCTGACCTTGTCCAACTGGCTGCCGCTGATCGTGCTGGGCGTGGCGTTGTTCACCTATGGATTCTTCGCCACGCACTCGGTGGCCAGCAGCTGGGTCGGGCGGCGCGCCGTCACCGGCAAGGCGCTGGCGTCGGCGCTGTACCTGTTCTTCTATTACCTCGGGTCCAGCGTGATCGGTTCGGCCACCGGCGTCATGTGGGGGCGCGACGGTTGGCCCGGTGTGGTCATGGTGCTGGGACTGGCGCTGTCGCTGGCGATGCTGGTGGCGTGGCGCCTGCGCCGCCTGGCGCCGCTCGGCCAGGCGGAAAGGTGACTACTAGTGGACTGTAACGCTCGAAACAGGAGTGCCTGCCGCACCAGCAACGCGCATGGCGAAGGAGTTCGCCCTTGCAGGGCGAACCGTTGCGCAGGCGCGGGACATGTCCCGCGAATTCCCTGCTGCACCGTTGCAAATGCTCGCGATAGCCCGCTATCGCTGCGCTTTGCGCCTTGCCCTGCGCGCTGCTGGTGCGTCCTTCACTCCTGTTTCTTCCGTTACAGTCCACTAGTCCGGGCAGTTGGTGTACGACTTCCTGCCGTCCGGGCGGATGTTGATGCAGTACGTCACCAGGGCGGTGATGATCTTGTAGGTCCGGCTCTTGTTTTCGCCGCCCGGCGTGCCCAGTTCCACCATCCGCGCGCCCTGGTACCATCTCGGCGGCACCGCGTCGTGGGCGGCGTCGAAGCCGCGTTGCAGCCGGGCCTGTTTGCTGTCGGGCGGCGGCAGCGGCTCGGCGATGGGGAAGGTCTTGCGCAATTCCCGATCGATCTTGCCGGCGTCGAGCCGGGCTTGCGCCAGCATGCC
>DATMSN010000457.1:0-3042 GCA_035565375.1 Duganella sp.
GGCCGCCGGCAGCTCGTCCAGGCGGCGGCGGATCGCCGGCAAGGCGGTGGCGTCGCCGGCCAGGATCTGCCAGGTGTAATCGGCCGGGATGATCATCGATCCCTTCGGTCCGCCGATGACGGCGTGCTGCCCGACCCGCGCCTGGCGCGCCCAATCGGTCATGTGGCCCTCGGTGTGCAACGCGAACTCCAGCGTCAGTTCGCGCGCGTCGCGGTCGTAGCGGCGCGGGGTATAGTCGCGCATCACGCGCTCGCCGGCGGCATCGTGCAGGATGAACTTGACGTGATCGTCATACGACAAAGAGACGAAATCATGCAGGCTCTCGCCTTTGAATGTTACGCTAACGAAATTCGGCGCAAGCTGCCGCACCTCGCTGACCGTCACCTCGCGCGGCTTGAGTTCGTGGCGGACCCGCTGTATACGTTTATCATTCATACAAACCACCAATTAGTTGACAATGTCCCCTAATCTACAGAAACAAGTTAACGTTGTCAACCAATTTGGCAGCGGTCCGGCCGAGGCTGTTTTCGACTCGATCCACTCGCTCATGCATATGTACCGGTCGATGCAGCTGCGCAGCCTGCGCGACACCGGGCACGAGCTCACGCACATGGAATACAAGGTGCTGGGATTTTTCGCCAAGCATCCGGGCGCCAGCCAAAGCGAATTGGTCGCGCACTCCGGTCGCGACAAAGCGCAGCTGGCGCGTTTGATGCGCGGGCTGCGCGACAAGAAGCTGCTCGATGCGCAGGTCGACGAAAGCGACCGGCGCAGCGCGCGGCTGCGGCTGACCGAAGAAGGTTTAACGGTGATTCAGGGTTTACAGGCGTTGGGGGCGGAAGTATCGAACCTCGCCGTCGCCGGCATGAGCGAGGAAGAATGCGCGCAGTTGCTGGCGTTGTTACAGCGCGTGAGAACGAACCTGGAACGCGCCGAACCTGCGGAGACAGTTAAACCACAGCAGCGCTGAACGACTCGGGCCGCCGCGCAAGCAGATGGGACAGCCGTTGAAGACCCGCCTGTAAGCGCCCGCGGTCCTTGATGCTACCCAAAGAGATCCGAATTGCATTCACGGATCCGCTGCCAGTTGCGAATGCCTCCGCCGGCGTGACCGCGATGCCCTCGCTGTCGGCTGCGCGCGCAAGCTGTGAGGAGTTCCAATACGCCGGCAACTCGAGCCATACATGCAGGCCGTCTCCGGCGCCGCTGTAGCGCCCCGCCAGAATATCCCGAGCCATCCGGTGGCGCAGGCGCGCCTCGTTGCGTACGCCTTCCATCAAGCCGTGAGCCGAACCGTCGAGTATCCACTGTGTGGCCAGTGCCGCCGTCAGAGGAGCGACCATCAGCGCAAATGATCTGAGCGCGACCAGGAAACGTTCGCGTTCGTGCGGGTCGCGTATGAGCACGAAGGCGACACGCAAGCCGGGCGTCAGGCATTTCGACAGGGTTGAGATGTAGTACACCTGTTCCGGGGCAAACGTGGCAACAGGTGGTGGCGGGGCATCGGCAAGGAGCCAGTACGGATCGTCCTCGACGACGCGTACATTGCAGCGCTTCGCGATGCTGGCGAGCTCCTTGCGACGGCGTTCCGGAATGGTGATCGCGGTCGGGTTCTGCAAGGTCGGATTGAGGTAGACCAGCCCGGGCTTGTGCTGGCGGCACGCTTCCTCTAGCATCCCGGGCACCATCCCGTGCTTGTCCGCTTCCACGGCAATGATGTGCCGGCCGAATTGGGTCGCCGCGGCACGCAAGCCGGGATAACTCGTTGGCTCTGCCAGGATAACATCGCCAGGCTCCGTCAGCGCAAGGATCAATGCGGCGATCGCCGCTTGCGCACCCGGACAGACAACAACCTGTCGAGTATCCGGATGCCCGAACATCGGTTCGAGCCATTGGGCGCCAGCCTTACGGTCGGCGTCGCTCCCCCCGCCCAAGTGGTAAGTCATCAGCAATCCATTATCCGCCCTCATCAATACTTGAGACAAACCTTGTTTCAACATGTCGTCGAAGTCCACGCCATCCGGCGGTGGTGGGGTATTCATGCTCAGGTCGAGGATCGAGGTCAATTCGACTTTCGGCGCCGCGACATAAGTGCCCCGGGCGCCGCGGCCCTCCAACAAGTTGCGGCGTCTGGCTTCGTCGTATGCGCGCGTGATCGTCGTCAGGTCGACGTCCAGCTGTGCCGCCAACTGGCGCTGCGGAGGTAGACGGTCACCCGGTTTCAGCGATCCGTCCACCACCGCCGCCTGCAACGCATCCGCAATCTGCAAAAAACGTGGCCCGCCGTGCATGGCCAATCGCGGCAACCAGATAGTCAAATGTTCATCTTGTATGGTTTTCAACTGGGACACTTTGTCTCAATGTATGGAAATTGTTTTAAAGTAGTATGCCTCAGAACGTGCGGCCTGTTCCGCATGGGCTTGCCCTTTGCCCAAAAATGAAGCTGCTGAAGCAGCGTTTGAGGTAGTGCTCCTCACGATAGATAGTCAAGTAATAGCCTGGAAATACTCAAAATGATGGATTGGATCCCTGTAGTCTTCGTTGCGTTCAAGGCTCTCGTGCTCGGCACGGGCATGTTCTTCGCCATCAAGTGGCATTACGATCAGGGGAAGAAGGGGGAAGAGAACCGCGCGGTGCTACGCGCGGGCGGCAAGATAGCCGCAGTCTTCGTGCTATCGCTCCTGGGCCTGGGGCTCGTCACCTTCGCCTTTGTCAGGATGCTCGGCATGGACTTGACCTTCCCATGATGGCAAGGAATAGTCGGCCGATATCCGGAGATGCGGCTGCAATTCCCGTCGTCATGTTCACGCGTCCTGCCTATTGGCTCGGCACTTCCCATCCTCCCGCCAGCGCCTTGTACACCGCCACCAGCGTCGTCGCCGCCCCCGCCTGCGACTGCGCCAGCCGGTCGCGCGCCGTCAGCAGCTCGCGCTCGGCGTCGAGCACCGTCAGGAAATCGGTGGAACCGACCGCGAACCGCTCGCGCGCGATCAGCGCCGCCTGCTCCGACGACTGCGCCGCCTCGTACAGCAACGCCGCCAG
>DATMSN010000458.1:0-6292 GCA_035565375.1 Duganella sp.
GCCCGACGCCGGCGCGGGCGGCTGACCGGCTACAACGGATTGCCGTCGGCGTCGATCTTGCGCACCTCGCCCAGGTTGAGCTCGCGCACGCCGGCCTCCACCTTGCCCATATCGCCGACCACCACCCACACCAGCTTGCCCGGCGCGATGGTGCGCGCGGCCAGCGCGTTGGCCTGCCCGGGCGTCATCGCCAGCACCGTGTCGGTGAAGGTGTTGTAATAGTTCTCCGGCAACTTGTACTGCAGGATGGTGGCGTAGGCGCCGGCCAGCTGGCCCGCCGTTTCAAACGAACCCGCCAGCGCCAAGGTCTCGTTGTTCTTGGCGTCGGCCAATTCGGCGGCGGTGATCGGCCTGGCGCCGGCGATGTCGCCGTATTCGCGCACCAGCTCCCGCAGCGCTTCCCTGGTCTTGTCGCTCTGCACCGGCGACGTGCTTATATACAGGCGCTGGCCCAGCGCCGGCGGCAGGCTCGAGCGCACGCCGTACGACCAGTGCTTGTCCTCGCGCAAGTTCATATTGATGCGCGAGCCGAAGTTGCCGCCGAAGATGTTGTTGACCACGCCAATCTGCACCGCGTCCGGCGCGTTGCGCGGCGGCGCCAGCTGCACGCCGTGGATCATGCTTTGCAGCGCGCCCGGCTTGTCCATCAGATAGACCACCGGCTTGTCGGCCGGCGCCACCTGGGCGATGTTCTTCTTCGGCGTCTCGCCGGCCTTCCAGCCGCCGAACACCTTCTCCAGCAACGGCGTGATCTCGGCCAAGGTGGTGTCGCCCACCACCAGCAAGGTCGCGTTGTTGGGCTTGAACCAGGCCTGGTGGTATTTGACCAGGTCGTCACGGCCGATGCGGGCCACGGCCGCCTCGGTGCCGCTGCCGGTCAGCGGCAGCGAATAGGCGTGGCCCTTGCCGTACACCAGCGCCGGAATCACGCGCAAGGCCATCGTCGACGGATTGGCTTTTTCACGCTGGATCGCGGCCAGCTGGTCCTTCTTCAAGCGCTCCAGCTCGTGCTGCGCGAAGGCCGGATGCAGCAGCACGTCGGCGTACACGTCTAGCGCCTTGGGCAACGTCGCCTTGAGCGCGTTGAGCTGCACGAAGGCACCGTCGAGGTTGGCGCTTGAGGAGAAGTCCGCGCCCAGCGATTCGAATTCCTCGCTGATCCTCGCCGCGCTGCGCGTGACCGTGCCTTCGTCGAGCATGTTCATGGTCAGGCTCGCCAATCCCGGCAGCTCCTGCGAATCGGACGCGTAGCCGGCGTCGACCATCATCGACAGGTTGACCAGCGGCGCCGCGTGACGCTCGGCCAGCACCACCTTCAGGCCGTTCGACAAGGTGGCCCTCTGCATCGGCGGCAGGTTCAGCGATTCGGCCTTGCCCAGCGGCGGCGGCTGGCTGCGGTCCAGCTTGGCCGTGGTGGCGTAATTGGTGGCGAACGGTTTGACTTCCAGCACGTAGTCGCCATCGTCCAACCATGCGCCCATCGCCTGCCTGACCTGGGCCGGCGTGGCCGTCTTGACCGCCGCCAGATAATCCTTGTAGCAGTCCGGTTTTCCGGTGTAGGTGGCGCAGCCGGCCAGCAGATCGCTCTTGCCGCCGAAACCGCCCACGCGCTCGACAATGCGGGTGTAGGAGGCCAGGATCGCCGTCTTGGCGATCTCCAGCTCGGCGGCGGTCGGGCCGGACTTGCTCAGCGCGCGCAGTTCCTCGTCGGCGACCGCTTCCATCTTGGCCACATCGGCGCCGGGACGCGCGGTCAAGATCATATAGAACTGGCTGGCGATTTCCGCGCCGGCATTGGTCGCGCTGACGCCGGACGCCAGCTGATCCTTGTACACCAGTCGTTTGTAGAGGCGCGACGTCTTGCCGCGGCCCAGCACCTGCGCGGCCAGGTCGAGCAACGGCTCGGTCGCCGAGTACGCGGCGGGCACGTTCCACACGCGGTAGATGCGCCCCTGCGGCACCCGGTCCTCGACCGTGCCGCGATGGGTGCCGCTGCGCTTGGCGATCCACTCGCGGTGCTTGGCCAGCGGCGGCCCGGCCGGAATGTCGCCGTAGTACTTCTCGACCTTCTCGCGTGCCTGTTCCGGCGTGATGTCGCCGGCCAGCACCAGCACCACGTTGTTGGGCCCGTAGTTGGTCTTGAACCATTCCTGCACGTCGGCCATCGAAGCCGCGTCGAGGTCGGCCATCGAGCCGATCGTCGTCCACGAATAGGGATGGCCGGCCGGCCAGGTGTTCTCGGTCAGCAGTTGGTGCGTCACGCCGTAGGGCTGGTTCTCGCCCTGGCGCTTTTCGTTCTGCACGACGCCGCGCTGCAGGTCCAGTTTTTTCTTGTCGAGCACGCCGAGCAGGTGGCCCATGCGGTCGCTTTCGGCGAACAGCGCGAAGTCCAGCATCGAGGTCGGCACGTTCTCGAAGTAGTTGGTGCGGTCGGGATTGGTGGTGCCGTTCAGGTCGGTCGCGCCGACCTGCTGCATGGCGTTGATGTAGGTCTTGTTGAAGTTGTCGCTGCCGCTGAACATCAGGTGCTCGAACAGGTGGGCGAAGCCGGTCTTGCCGGGCTTTTCGTTCTTCGAGCCGACGTGGTACCAGGTGTTGACGGCCACCACCGGCGTCTTGTGGTCCTCGTGGACCAGCAGGGTCAAGCCGTTCTTCAGCACGAACTTGGTGTACGGGATATCGGGAATCGCGATATCGGACTTCACCGCTTTGGCCGCGGCCGGTTTGGCGGCTTCGGCGGCTTGCACGGCGCCGGCGGCCAGCAGCGCGACGGACATGGCGACGGACGCCGCGATCTTGGTGCGCCGGATAAACATGGTCATGCGGTATCTCCTCGTGATGGGACTATCCGTATATATGCGCGCCGGCGTCCTGGCCGGCGCGCAACCATTTTATTGCATTTTAGTTAAACATGAAGCTATTTACGCTTGGCCGCCGTCGCGTCGCGCGCGCCACGGAACTCGGCGTCCGGCGCCCAGTTCGGCCAAGCCTTCGACTCGGCCAGGTCGCGCCCCAGGCCATAGAGCATGCCGAGGTCGTGCGCCATGCCCTTGAACGACCAGTCGGCGCTCCACTCGTCCGACGGCTGGTGGTAGTGGTTGGTGGTGTAGCTCTCCTCGGCCTGCTTGCCGGCCCGCAGGCCGCCGTCGACGAAGTCATTGCCCGAACCATAGGAAATGGCGGGCACGCCGCGCTTGGCGAACGGGAAGTGGTCGGAACGGAAGAAGTAACCGGCCTCCGGTTTCGGATCGGGCGAATACACCAGGTTCCATTCCTTGGCCTTGACGATCAACTGGTCGAGCAACTCGACCTTGGCGCTGCCGGAGATGGTGAAGTTGCGCGACACGCCCTGCGGACTCAACGCGTCCATATTGATCACGCCGACCGTCCGCGCCAGCGGGTACAGCGGGTTCTGCGCGTAGTATTCCGAGCCCAGCAAGCCCTTCTCCTCGGCCGTCACGGCCAGGAACAGCACGCTGCGGGCCGGCGCCGGCGCCTTGCCGTAGGCGCGCGCCAGCTCCAGCAGCGCGGCCAGGCCGGTGCCGTTGTCGACCGCGCCGTTGTAGATCTTGTCGCCCTTGGCATCGGACAGGCCGATGCCAAGATGGTCCCAGTGGGCGCTGTAGATCACGGTCTCGTCGGGCTTGCTGGCGCCGACCACGCGCGCGGCCACGTTCTTCGACGTGATCACGTGCGCGTCGACCGCGTAGTGGGCCGACAAGGTCACATCCTTCAGCTGCACCGGCTTGAAGTCGCGCGTCTGCGCCAGTTTCTTGAGCGCCTCGAAATCCTGGCCGCCGCGCTTGAACAGGTCGACCGCCAAATCGCGCTGTATCCACGCCTCCATCGGCGCGTGCGCCCCGGCCGGCTTCTTGCGCACGATGTCGTACATCACGTTGGTGTTGGAGTTCTTGACCGTCGCCCAGCCGTACGACGCCGGCGCCGTCTCGTGCACGATCAGGGTGCCGAGCGCGCCCCGCTTGGCCATTTCCTCGTACTTATAGGTCCAGCGGCCGTAGTAGGTCATGGCCTTGCCGCCGAACTCGCCCTGGCCGGTCTCGAAATCGGGATCGTTGATCAGCACCACGGCCAGCTTGCCCTTCAGGTCGACGCCCTTGAAATCGTCCCACTTGCGCTCGGGCGCGGTGACGCCGTAGCCGACGAACACCAGCGGCGCGTTCTTGAAGTCGACCAGCTTGGCGCCGCTCATCGAGGCGCGCACGGCCAGGTCGTCGCCCTGCTTGAGCTCCTGGCTGCCCTTGGCGTCCTTGACCGACAGCTTGACCGGTCCCTTGATCTCGAAACGGCCCAGCGGCACGTCCTGGGTCCAGCCGCGCTGGTCTTTTTTGCCTTTGACCGGGTCGCCGCCGGGCTGCAGGCCGGCCGCCTTGAACTGCTCGATCAGATAATTGACGGTCTTGGTTTCACCGGCGGTGTTCGGGCCGCGCCCCTCGAACTCGTCGGACGCCAGCACCTTGACGTCCTGCGACAGCTTTTGTGGATTGAATTCGGGACCGGCGGCGGCCTGCGCCAGACCGGCGGCAAGCAGGGAAGAGATGAGCAGCGTGTAGTTCAAGGTGTACCTCCGTGGGAAACAGATCGACAATACTGCCATGAAACCACAAGTCGGGCAATCGAAGCGGGCATGGCAACCATTGACCCGGTACGGCGGGGTCGTACCCGCCCGGGTACGACCCCAGGCGGAGCGCCGTGCGGGTTGCTAAGTGAGCCGTCGAACAGTGCGCTGGCGGACGCCGGCGCACACTGGGCCTTTCATTGCGAGCGGAGCATTCCATGCCCGAAGGACCATCGATCGTCATCATGCGCGAGCAGACGGCCGGCTTCATCGGCAAAACCATCGTGCACGCCAGCGGCAACACCAAGGGCGTCGACATGGCGGCGCTGCAAGGCCAGCCGGTGCTGGACCTGCGCAGCTGGGGCAAGCACTTCCTGATCCGGTTGCCGGACCTGGCGCTGCGCATCCACCTGCTGATGTTCGGCAGCTACCGCGTCAACCAGCGCAAGGACGCGCAGCCGCGCCTGAGCCTGGGCTTTGACGATGGCGGCGAACTGAACTTCTACACATGCTCGGTCAAGACGCTGGACGCCGACCTCGACAGCCAGTACGACTGGCGCGGCGACATCATGTCCGACCAGTGGTCGGCGGCGGCGGCGCTCAAGAAGCTGCGCGCCGCGCCGGACACGCTGGCGTGCGACGCCCTGCTCGACCAGGATATCTTCGCCGGCGTCGGCAACATCATCAAGAACGAGGTGCTGTTCCGCATCCGCGTCCATCCGCTGTCGAGCGTGGGGGCGCTGCCGGCGGCCAAGCTGCGCGAGCTGGTGGCGCAGGCGCGCGAATACAGTTTCGATTTTCTCGAATGGAAGAAAGCCTTCGTGCTCAAGCAGCACTGGCTGGCGCACACCAAGCGCGTCTGCCCGCGCTGCGACCTGCCGTTCCACAAGGCCCACCTGGGCAAGACGCGGCGCCGCAGCTTCTTCTGCCCCAACTGCCAGAAACAGTATCCGGCCGCGCAACCGGTGGCCGAAAAAACCGTCAAACCAGTCCGGTCAGGTAGTAAACCGCGATCACAAAGAACACCGCCGCCGTCTTGATGACGGTGATGCCGAAAATCTCGCGGTACGATTGCTTGTGCGTCAGCCCCGTCACCGCCAGCAGGGTGATGACGGCGCCGTTGTGCGGCAAGGTGTCCATGCCGCCGCTGGCCATCGCCACCACGCGGTGCATGACCTCCAGCGGAATGTGCGCCGCCTCGGCAGCGCGGATGAACTGGTCCGACATCGCCGCCAGCGCGATGCTCATGCCGCCCGAGGCCGAGCCGGTGATGCCGGCCAGCGTGGTCACCGACACCGCCGCGTTGACCAGCGGATCGGGCACGCTCTTGAGCGCGCCGCTGACGGCGACGAAGCCGGGCAGCGCCGCGATGACGCCGCCGAAACCGTATTCGGACGCCGTGTTCATCGCCGCCAGCAACGCGCCGCCGACGGCCACCCTGGTGCCCTCGGCGAAGGCGTTGCGCACCCGCCCGAACGCCGTGACGACGACGAACACGATGCCCACCAGCAGCGCGCCCTCGACCGCCCAGATGCCGACCAGGGTCTTGATCGGCGTGTTGACGGTCGCGTGCAGGCCGGGCAAGGCGTCGGCCGTCAGCGCGTAGTTCTCGCCGTACCAGCCCGGTATCATCTTGGTCAGCGCGAAGTTGACGGCGCCCACCAGCAGCAGCGGCGCCACCGACAGCAGCGGATGCGGCAGGGCGCCGCGCGGCGC
>DATMSN010000459.1:0-2647 GCA_035565375.1 Duganella sp.
GGCGCATGGCGTGCGCGTCGCCTGCATGCGCTTCGGGCTGGTGCTAGGCACGCAGGGCGCGCTGCCGATGATGCTGTTGCCCATCAAGCTGGGGCTGGGCGGACCGCTGGGCGGCGGCGCGCAGTGGCTATCGTGGATACACGTCGACGACCTGATCGGTGGTATCGCCCACTTGTGCCGCACGGGGGGCGACGGCATCTACAACTTCACCGCGCCGGAAAGCGTCAGCCAGGCGCAATTCAGCCGCGTGGCCGCATCCGTGCTGGGGCGGCCGTACGGATTGCCGACGCCGGGCTGGCCGATGCGGCTGGCGCTGGGGGAGCAGGCCGATCTGCTGCTCGAAGGCCAGCGCGTCGTCCCGCGGCGGCTGATGCGCGAAGGCTTCGCGTTCCGCCATCCGACGCTGGACGGCGCGCTGCGCAGCCTGGCTTAAACCGCAACTCCAGGGTCAGGTCCACCATTGCTACACGGCCTCGACTGTACAGGGCGTGATACGGCCGAGCACGTGTAGCAATGGTGGACCTGACCCCGCTGTGTTGTGACCCCGCTGTGTTGAATCTATACCCGCACGACCTTGCCTTGCCAGCCGCCGTCGTCGCGGGCGATGACGAGGCAGTCCCCCGGACCGTCGGCCCGGACCAATAGGGCGCCGCCCGCGCTCCAGAAGGCGCTGCGTCCGGCGACATCGTAGCCGCCGGACGGCGCGGCGTGATTGGCCATCAGGACACCCATGCCGAAGTCGGCCGAGTACCGTTTCAGCAGGGCGGCGTCGTGTTCATAGCCGCCCCTGGAGATCAGTACGCCGGCCAGGTACAGCGATGCCCCGGCTTCGGCCGCCGCCGCCGCGTGGGCGCGGTGCGTGGTGTCGGCGCAGATCGCGAGCGCGTAGCGGTGGCCGTTGAGCGCGTCGCCATGCGCTTCGATCCGGCCGGCCCGGACGTATCGCTCTTCGCCGGCGTGCAGATATTGTTTGCGGTAGACGGCGGCTGTCCCGTCCGACCGATAAGCGAAGGCGGCGATGTGGGGCTGCGCCTCGCCATCGCCGGCCAGCGGCGCGCCGACGACGACGGTCATGCCGGCGGCGATGGCGGCCTGGCGGATCGGTGCCAGCCGGTCGTCGTCCGGCGCGAGCGCGATATCGCGCAGCAACGGCAATTCATATCCGCTTACCGACAACTCGGGGAACACCAGCAGTTCGACGCCGTGCGCGAGCGCCGCGTCGATGAATCGCAGGTGGGTGCGGACGTTCGCCTCCAGGTCGCCCGCGACCGATGACGATTGCGCCGCGGCGATGCAAATAGCCATGATGATGTTTCCCTTTCCAATGGTCAACCCGTGGTCAACCCGGGGTCAGGTCCACCATTTCTACACGTGCTCGGCCGTATCGCGCTTTTACAGCCCAGCTCGTGTAGCATTGGTGGACCTGACCCCGGAGTTTCCGGAGTTTATTTCTCCTGCTTCAGCGGCTTGCCCTTGTCGATCACTTCGCGGCAGTCGCCCTTGAAACTGGCGTTGTCGTAGTTGCTCCAGCCGTAGCTGTCGACGTAGCGCTTGTGCGGCTTGAAGCGCTTGTTGATGAAGCTCCACTCGAGCCGCTCGTCGTCGTAGCCGATGTCGCCCAGGTCGAGCAGGGTGTGGAAGATGTTTTCCGTCGCCAGCCTGGCCTTGCGGTGGCGTAGCAGCTGCGCCACCTTGCCCGGGTAGCGCTCCTTGTATTCGTCCGAATACCACACCAGCGCCGGCACGTGGAATTCGAATTGCGTGTTGTGCCCGTGGAAGGCGAGGTTGCAGCTGCCGTCGTACAGGGTCTGGCCGTGGTCGGCCACGTACATCAGCGACGTCAGCTCCGCCGTGTCCTTGAGCTGACCGATCACCTGCGACAGGAACCAGTCCGTGTACAGGATCGAGTTGTCGTAGCTGTTGTTGAGCCGCGGCTTGATCCGGATGTCCGTGTGCACCGGCTTGTCGACGCCGTACAGCGACGGTTGCCATTTGTCGAAATCCTTGGGATAGCGCTGGCCGTAGTTCCAGTGGCTGCCCAGGGTGTGCAGCACGATCAGCTTCTTCGGCGCCGGGTCGGCGATCGCGTGCCGCAGCGGTTCGAGCAGGATCTGGTCGAGGTTGGAGCGGTCGTTGTAGCCGCCCAGGTTCATGAACTGGATCACGTCCGCCTCCTTGGCGAACACCGATACCGGCGTGTCGAACTGGCCGAACGAGATCTGGTTCGACAACCACCAGGTCTTGAAACCGGCCTCCTTGTAGGCGGTGAGGAAGGATTTCTCCGAGAAGCCCTCCTTCAGGCTTTGCGTGGCCGGCTTGCGCGAGACGATGACCGGGATCGATAGCCGCGTCGCCGACACCGCCGTGATGACGTCGCTCAGCGTGACCAGGTTGGGCTCCCGGCGCAGCAGCGGCGTGGTGTCGCGCGCGTAGCCGTTGACGCCCCAGCGGTCGTAGCGCGACGATTCGCCCAGCACCATGATGACGATCTCCGGCCGCTGGTTCGGCTCCGGCTGGTGCGCCCGGAAATGGAAGGCGCTGCTGCGCTGCCCCAGCCGCGCCAGGTACAGCCGCTCCTTGTAGAAGTCCAGCCCGCGCGCCGGCAGCCCGAGCGGCCACGACGAGGCGAAGTCGCCAAAGCCGAGCG
>DATMSN010000460.1:0-7357 GCA_035565375.1 Duganella sp.
ACGCGGTGCACTGCAGCCGCTCGCAGGATGCCGCAGCATGATCTCGAAAAGCACTCGCGCCAAGCTGATCGCCCAGCTCAAGGCCAACGGCACGCTGGCCAGCACCACCGCCCCATCGACGCTCGTCAAGGAAGCGGTCAAGGCTCCGCAGACCGTGGCGATCGCCAGCGTCATGAAGCGTTGCGCAGATGCGCGCGGTACCCGCTGGCTCGCCCCCAGCGCGCACCAGGTCATGCTGCCATGATGGCCAGCGCGCACGACTCGGTCTTGGCGCTGCCGCGCCTCGGCGCCGGAATCCCGTTCGAATATCGCGTGCCGGGCGACAGCGGGATCTGCGCGCCGTTGGCGCTCGCGCTGCTCGAATCGCCGGCGCTGGCCGACGAGATGTTCTCGCTCGGCCCGAATGCACTGCTGGCCGACGTATTTGCCGACCTGCACGAACGCGACCTGGCCACCCGAGCACTCGGCCGCTGGTGGGCGGACTTGCGGCGCCGCTATCCCACGCAGCTGTTCAAGTGGACGATGATGGTCTCCGAGTTGGAGGATTTGCCTGATTCCCACCGTTTTGCCCCCGATCGCCCTTCTGGCAATCACGCCTGGTTCTGTATCAGCCGCGATGAGAATAGCGATATACCCCGCGTCTCGCTGGCGCGTGCGGCGGGAAAACTCGAAATGCGCCTGGAAGGCTTTGGACAAACCGTGATAGCGCTGCTGCAGGACGCGCTGCGCCACCTGCCTGAATGCTTCACACCTTGGCTTGCGTACAGGGCTGCGGAATGGCTGCACTGGTCTGAAACCGAAAACGATCAGGAACTGATCGCGCTGGCGCGCGAAAATGGGGACGATCCGGCGGATCTGCTGACGCGGGAAATATTCTTTGAACGGATGCCCCGCTGGGTGGTCGCGCCGCAGCGAACTCTGGCGAGAAGCAAAATCGTGCGCGCTGCGCGCGAAGGCTTTGAAAAAGACGTGATCGCGGCTTGCGATGCGATCTCGTCACTGGCCAGCCGCCCGGATTTCAGCGTGGATTCATGGGAATCCGGGACGGCGACATCGGGCTACGACAGCATCGAGGGCATGGCCGTCATATCGTGGCAAGAGTTCGACACCCCTGGGGATGTTATCGACGACCTACTCAATCACATCGGTCAGGGCGGCGACTATGTCAACTTCATCGATATGCAACACGTCGAACTGACCGCGAAACCTATCGCGGAATGGATGCGGCGTACCGAGGATATGGTCCACCTCGCCCATCTGACCGAGCGTCTGATCCTTCTGATTGGAGACCCATTTTGAACGATGTCGAAATCCACACCGGCCATGACGTACGGCTACAGCTCACCGACGCCCTGCTGATGTACCGCTCGGGCGACGGCGCCGTCTACGCCACGACCCACCCTATCCAGATCGAGAACAACGATCCCGCGCGCAAGATCATCGGCGCCGGCACGCCGATGACAAAGCAATCGCTGGCAGAGTTCGTCCAAGCGGTCGGCGCCGCGACCTCGTTCGATGGATTTATTCCCGATCGTCTGCTGTACACGCGGCCAAACATGATCGCATGGTGGGCGCCAGAGAGTATCCGGAAATGCTGGTTCAAGTCGCCAGACCAAATCATCGGCACCCAGGTTACCGAGGTGGCACACCCCGCCATGGTATTCGTGGCCACGCCGGGCGACTGGTTTGTCTTCGCGCTTCGGGAGTCGGCCAGGCCAACGCCAAAAACCAAGCTCCAGCACTCCCCCCATTTCAACGTATGGGAAGGTGGGCGCGTGTGCACCGGCAACGTCAGCCTGCCAAAGGTCATCGACGCCAGCACAATCGAGCAATACGAAAAGGCTTTCTACAACAGCCACTTCACCCACCCCAACCGTCAGGGCGCCACCAGGTACAGGGGCGGGATCACAGCACTATGGCGAGCACAAATCAAACGGCCCGGCATGGAAAGCATGCGCGCGGCGCTGCACGCCTCAAACGAAAATCTCGGCCAGGCAATCGCCCGGATCACCGCCCGTCAGAAATTTATCTAAATAACAGGACCGACTATGAACGCTCAAGAATTTATGAAACAAATGGACCATGCGGCGGAATTGGCACGCAACGCCTATATGGAGCTCGCGCAGACGCTCGAGGCGTCGATGCGCTCCGGCCGCCAGCAGATCCTTGCCATCAACGAGGAGGCGGTCACAACCTACGATTTGCAGCTCGACCTGGCCCTGGTGCAAGCTGCGCCAGTCGTCGCGGCGCCGGCCAACTGCGAATTCTATCCCCTGCAGGAAAACGGCCACCGCTTTGTGGTGGCTACGAACGGTGTATATCTGGAGGCGCGCCGACCGTGGCTCCATTTCATTCACCAGATCTCCGAGTTCGCCGGCGTGACCGTCCCATACGGCTCAATAACGCCAAAGTTCGAGCTCGCGTTCGGCCGCGTCGGGACCGCGCTGCCGCAGCTGCGGGAATTCGCTCGCCATGCCCAGGCAGCGGCGCCGCTCGAGGCGGCGGCGTCCATCATCTGGAACAGCCGGCTGGACGCTTGGCGTATCGAGTTCCCGGAGATTATCGGCGAGGCCACCACCGCAAGCATCCGCTTCCAGCAGCCGCATCTGGCGGACGACGAGCACCTGGTGATTGACGTGCACAGCCATGGCCACCTAGACGCGTTCTTCAGCGGCGTCGACGACGCCGACGATGCCGGCGCGGTCAAGATCGCCGGGGTGGTTGGAAACCTCGATGGCGTGCCCACCGTTGCGTTCCGGGTGTGCGTGCTTGGCGTGATGATCCCGCTGTCGGTCCCTGCCGACAAAATCTTCGCGGACTGAGGTCGACATGCCCCATTTCATTCCGCCCGACCTACTGAATCGCCGCGTCGAGATCAGTCTCGCCGGCGTCGGCGGCAACGGCTCGCAGATGTTGACCGGCCTGGCGCGGCTCAACCACGCCCTGACGGAACTGGGTCATCCCGGCCTGAAGGTCCGCTCCTACGATCCAGACACAGTGAGCGAATCGAACATCGGTCGGCAATTATTCAGCCGCGTCGACGTCGGCGCCAGCAAGGCGCACGTCTTGACGAACCGAATTAATGCATTCTTCGGCTCGGATTGGCAATCGCATTTCGGCCGCTACGACGCCGACAGCATGCCCGACATCCTGATCATGTGCGTGGACAGCGCCAAGGCGCGCCACGACATTCACCGGAGCCTGCGCAAATTCAAGGCGCAATATCTCCTGGACCTCGGTAACCGGGCGTCGGACGGCCAGGTCGTATTCGGCCAGGTGATGCCCACGCACGATCTGACCAAGTTCCCGGAGGGACACGTCGCGCTGGCCAGCCCGTACGAGATCCTGCCCGAGCTGATCGACATTACCAAGCCGGAGGACGACGCCCCCAGCTGCGGCCTGGCCGAAGCGCTCGAGCGCCAGGAGCTGTTCATCAATCAAGCCGTCGTCACGCCGGCGCTGAACATCCTGTGGGAATTCTTCCGCTATGGCCGACTCACGTGGCATGGTGCGTTCGTCAATCTGCGCACCGGCAGCATGCGGCCGCTGATGGTGAAGGACGCGCAGCCTGCCGAAGAAATTCAAATTACAGTTTAAGGAATTATCATGAGCGAAGACCGGATCATTTACCGGCAGGACCTTTACAAGATGCTCGGCGTGACGTCGGAGACGCTGCGCAAATGGGTGAAGGATAATAAGATGCCGCCGGCCGACATTGCCATCAGCCGCCGCACCGTCGGCTGGCGGTTGTCGACTCTGCAGGCGGCCGGTATTAGACTGCTTTGAGCAACCAGTCTGCGAAGGCCTGGAGCATCACCCTGCGCTGCTGCAAGTACTCGGCAGAGTTGTAGACGCCTCGCACACCACCATCCTTGTGAGCGAGCTGCATCTCGACGTGGTCCGAGTTGTACTCATTTTCGTTCGCCCAGGTTGAGCCGACCTTACGCCAGCCATGGCCGGTCATCTTGCCCTTGTAATCGAGGCGGTGAATCAGATACAGAATAGCGTTTTCGCTCATCGGACGTTTTGCGCCCCGGTCGTTCGGAAAAACGTAAGGGCTGCCGCGCGAGCGCAGCTTCATTTCGGCCAGTAGATCCAAGGCTTGCGTCGACAGGGGCACTAAGTGCTCGCGGCGCTTCTTCATCCGTTTGGCCGGAATGCGCCAGAGGTCCCCTTCCACCTCGTCCCACGTCATGCGCCGCAGCTCGTCTGTGCGTGTCCACGTCAGGGCCAGCAGCTTGCAGGCCAGGACCGACTGAATCGAGTCCTCCAGCACCAGACGCTGCATGAATGGATGCACTTCCGCCAGCGCGAGGGATGCGAAGCCCTCACGCGGCTTGCGCGAAAACGCCACCTTAGAGTTTATGCTGGATGCAGGGTTCTCTTCGCAGTGCCCATGCTGCACGGCCCAGTCGAACACTTGCCCCACCCACATGCGGACTCGGCGAACGTACACGGTGAGTCCGGCGGCATCCAGCGGCCGAAGTGCCCCCATTAAATCCTCTTTGCTTATCTCCCGGACCGGCCTGGCGCCCAAAGTCGGCGACACGTACATCGCCAGCGCGCGCAGGGCATTCCCTTTGTAACCCGGGCTGATGTCACCACGCCCGGCCCAGTAAGTCTCAATGGCGACGTCCAGCGCGATAGACGGCTTAGTCTTAGGCTTGGCCTTGATGTCCTCGCCGTCGACCAGCTTGAGCCGCAAAAGGTCGCGGCGCTCACGCGCCTCCTTCAATCCAATAAGCGGGTATGGTCCGATCACTGCGGTCTGCT
The DNA here is from genome assembly GCA_035565375.1 of Duganella sp. GTDB lineage: Bacteria > Pseudomonadota > Gammaproteobacteria > Burkholderiales > Burkholderiaceae_D > Rugamonas. The sequence continues at coordinate 4,774 of DATMSN010000460.1, forward strand.
GTTTGCCGGCGTCATTGCGGTAGGCCATACGCCAAACCTTGCTTCCGCTCGGCAGCACAGCCAGCATCAGGCCGTGGCCATCAAACAGTTTTCGCAGCTTGCCGTCGTTTGGCGTGGCGCGGCGGCAGTCTGCGTCGGTAAGGGTATTGATGGCCATTAGTGGATCCTGTAGGTACGGTTTTAATGCGCCCTGCATCATACCTACAATTTAACCTACACGACAACCTGCGACAAGCTTTTCGGATACTTAGAAATCTGCGATTCGAATGGCTTAAAATCAGCTAAGCCATTGATTTTCAAGGAAATACGGAGGGATATAGAGGCGTAAGGATTGGTACTCTTTTACATCATTGGCGGAAGCGGTGAGATTCGAACTCACGAACGGCTCACACCGTCGGCAGTTTTCAAGACTGCTGCCTTCAACCACTCGGCCACGCTTCCTATGGCGCAGCATTATACAGAATTCAACCCGTTGATGGGGAATCGCCCTTCGCGGTCCGGAAATGCGGCATTGGCGGCTCATGGCCGATTACGGCGTTCCGCCTAATCCGCCCTACGTGCCCATAGCGCCAAGCGTCCCTCGGACACGCATCAAGCTGCTCTGCTCGCCTGCCCCGGCGTCCAGTTCTCCCGCAGCGCCAGCTCGAAGGCCTCCGCCTCCAGCGGCTGCGAGAACAGATACCCCTGCACCTCGTCACATCCGGAATTCTTCAAGAACGCCAGCTGCTCCACCGTCTCCACCCCCTCGGCGATGACCTTGTGCTTGAGCTGCTGCGCGATGCTGATGATCGTGTTGGCGATCGCGCAATCATTGGCGTCGCTCGGTATCCCGATCGTGAACGACCGGTCGATCTTCAACGTATCGATCGGGAACCGCTTCAGGTAAGACAAACTCGAATACCCGGTGCCGAAATCGTCCAGCGACAACGTCACGCCCAGCGCCGTGATCCGGTCCATGATGCCGATCACGCGGTCGATGTTGTGCATCAAGGTGCTTTCGGTGATCTCCAGCTCCAGCCACGACGGCTCCAGCCCGTAGCGGTTCAAGGTGTCCATCACCCGCCCCGGCAGCGACGCCGTGAACTCGCGCGCCGACACGTTGACCGCCAACCGGATCGGCGGCATTCCGGCGTCCTTCCACTGCTTGGCCTGCGAACACGCCGCCTCCAGCACCCACTCGCCCACCTGCACCACCAACCCGGTCGCCTCGGCCAGCGGGATGAACTCGGCCGGCGGCACCAGCCCGCGCTCCGGATGGCGCCAGCGCACCAGCGCTTCGGCGCCGATGATCTTGCCGTTGTCGATGGAGAACTTCGGCTGGTAATGCAGCAACAGCTCGCCGTTGCCGAGCGCGTAGCGCAGCCCGGTCTCGATGCGCATGCGCTCCTGCATGCCCTGGTTCATGTCCTGGCTGTAGAAGGCCACGTGGTCGCCGTTGACGCCGCCCTCCTGCTTGGCGCGGTACATGGCGATGTCGGCCAGCCGCAGCAACGTTTCGGCGTCGTCGCCGTCCTGCGGATAGACGCTGATGCCGATGCTGCCGCCGACGCGCAAATCGTGGCCGTCGATCAGGAACGGGCTGTTGAGCGTGCCCAGCAGCTTTTGCGCGACCATGCTGGCCTCGAAGTGCTGGCCGAGGTCGAACAGGCCGATGGCGAATTCGTCGCCGCCCAGCCGCGCCACCAGGTCCTGGTCGCGCAGCACCGTGCGGAAGCGCCGCGCCACTTCGCACAGCAGCGCGTCGCCGACCTTGCGCCCCAGCGTGTCGTTGATCAGCTTGAAGCGGTTGAGGTCGATGAACAGCACGCACCCCTGCAGCTTGCCGCGCTGCGCCACCATCAGGGCCTGGTCGACCAGCTTGGTGAGCAAGGTGCGGTTCGGCAGGTTGGTCAGCGCGTCGTAGTACGCCAGGTGGTGGATGCGCTCCTCGGCCAGCTTGCGCTCGGTGATGTCGGTCAGGTAGGCGATCAGCCCCATCGATCGCTTGTTGAGGTCGCACAGCGGCGACAGCGACAGGCTGGCCCAGAACACCTCGCCCGATTTCTTCTTGCGCCGCACCTCCATCAGCCGCCCGCCCTGCTCGAGGAAGGGGTCGTGCGCGTCGATGTCCTCCTCGTCGTACAGGAACAGGATGTTGCGCCCCACCGCTTCCACCGCCGTGTAGCCGAACAGCCGCTCCGCGCCCCGGTTCCAGCTGAGGATGAAGCCGTTCATGTCCATCGTGACCACCGATTCGTGGATGTGGTCGAGGATCTGCGCCTGGTGCTGCAGCTGCGATTCGACTTGCACGTAGGCGTGCGTGCTGCGCTGCGCCAGCGAGTGCACCTGCAACACGCTGGCGGCCAGCGTGGCCAGGCTGGCCAGGTGGCGGCGGTCGCCGTCGCTGTAGCCGAGCCGCCCGGAGACGACGAAGCGGCCGAAATACCGGTCCTCGAACCAGATGTCCTGCGTCAGGCTGGGGACGGCGGCGTCGTTGGCGGCCTGCACTTCCTCGACCGGCGGCGCCACCAGCAGCGAGACGGCGTCGGCCGGCAGGTACTCGCCCAGCGGGCTGTTGGTGACGCTGCGCACGATGCGCCCCAGT
>DATMSN010000461.1:0-10558 GCA_035565375.1 Duganella sp.
GCTGGCCGATCAGACGGCCGCGCCGGCCGTGCTAGGCTTGTTCGAAGTCTCGCGCCCCGCCGACACGGCAGCCGCGATCGAACGGCTGGAAATGCAAGGGGCCATGCTTTGCACACGCCTCGAGGACGACGGCCATTTCACCGAACTGGAAGCGCGCCTGGCGGCGCTGCTGCGGGCGCACCCCGAGGCGGAGGTCGTCCTGACGGGCCGCGCCGGCGCCATCCAGCGCATGGGCAAGCTGCTGAAGCAGGAGAATGTGGCCGCCGGCCGGCGCCAGAGCAAAGCGTATTGGGCGCCCGGCAAGACCGGGCTCGATTAAGCGGACCGCCAGGGCCGGGAATGTAAAAAAGGGGCGGATACCTGGTTGGTATCCGCCCCTTTTTTCGCCGTCGCCGGCTTACTTCTTGGCCGGCGCCGGAGCCGACGGCGCGCCGCCGCTGCCCGAGCTCTTGAAGTACTTGAAGTAGTCCGAGCTCGAATCCATCACCAGCACGTCGCCATGGTTCTTGAAGGTGGCGCGGTAGGCTTCCAGGCTGCGGTAGAACTTGTAGAACTCCGGATTGCGGCCGAACGCCTCGGCGTAGATGGCCGACGCCTTGGCGTCGCCCTCGCCGCGCATCGTCTCCGCTTCGCGATAGGCCTCGGCCAGGATCACGGCGCGCTGGCGGTCGGCGTCGGCGCGGATCTTCTCCGATTCGGCCGAACCGGTCGAACGCAGCTCGTTGGCCACGCGCAGGCGCTCGGCCTTCATGCGGTCGTACACCGAGTTGTTGATCTGCTCGACGTATTCGACCCGCTTCAGGCGCACGTCGATGATCTCGACGCCGATCTGCGCGGCTTCCTGGACCACCTTGGTGCGGATCGCCTCCATCACCTTGCCGCGCTTGCCGGAGATGACCTCGCTCACGGTGTGCTTGGTGATTTCCTCGTTCAGCGCGGCCTTGACGATGACCGACATGCGGTCGCGCGCGCGCGTCTCGTCGCCGCCGAAGGTGACGTAATACAGCTTGGCCTGGCCTTCGTTGCGGCCGATGCGCCACTTGACGAAGCTGTCGACCAAAATGTTCATCTTCTCGGCGGTGATGAAGCGCTCGGCGTCGGCCGATTCGATCGTCAGGATGCGGTTATCCAGATACAGCACGTTCTGGAACGGCGGCGGCAGTTTGAAGTGCAGCCCCGGCTCGCGTATCACTTCCTTGATCTGGCCCAGCGCGAAGACGATCGCGTACTTGCGCTGGTCGACCACGAACACCATCGACGACAGCAACAGCAGCACGACGAAAACAGCAATGAGGGAACTAGCTATGCGATTCATTAACGACCCTCCCGGTCACGTCCGGAATCCCGCGAGCGCGAATCGCGCTGGCGGCTTACTTCAACCGACGGCATGACCTCCGACGGCAGCGTTGCCACCGGCGGTGGCGCCGCCTGCGCCGCTGCCTTGGCGGCGGCGCTCGAGGCGTCGGTGGCCGCCGCCTGGGCGATCAGCTTGTCGAGCGGCAGATACAGCAGATTGCTGCCGCTCTTGGCGTCGACCATCACCTTGCTGGCGCTCGAATAAATCTGCTGCATCGTCTCCAGATACATGCGGTCGCGCGTGACGCCGGGCGCCTTCTGGTACTCGGTCAGCACCTGCTTGAAGCGGGCGGCGTTACCGGTGGCGTTCTCGGTGACCATCGAACGATAGGCTTCGGCCTCCTGCAACAGGCGCGAAGCGTAGCCGCGCGCCTTCGGAATGACGTCGTTGGCGTAAGCCTGGCCTTCGTTCTTCTGGCGCTCCAGATCCTGGCCGGCCTTGACGGCGTCGTCGAAGGCGACCTGCACCTGCTCCGGCGGCTGCACCGCCTGCAAGGTCACGTTCGAAATCAGCACGCCCGAGGCGTAGCGGTCGAGGATCAGCTGCATCAGTTGCTGGGTTTCGTAGGCGACCTTGTCGCGGCCCTCGTACAGCACGAAGTCCATCTTGTTCTTGCCGACGATTTCGCGGATCGAGGTTTCGGCCACCTGGCGCACGGTGTCCTCCTCGTCGCGGTTGTTCATCAGCCAGGCCACGGGGTCCTTCAGCTTGAACTGCACGGCGAACTGCATGTCGATGATGTTCTCGTCGTCGGTCAGCATCAGCGATTCGCGCGCCTGCTTGTTCTTGACGTTGCCGCGGTAGCCGATTTCGACCATCCGCATCTGCGATACCTTGACCGTTTCGTCGCTCTGGAACGGATACGGCCAGCGCCAGTTGAAGCCGGAGCCGGTGGTATGACTGACCTTGCCGAAGGTGTAGACGATGCCGGTCTGGCCTTCCTGCACGATGAACGAGCCGCTGGCGAGCCAGATCAGCACCGCCACCGCGCCGACGGCGACGCCGGTGGCGCGCATGCCGGCCATGTCGGGACGCGGCCCGCCCGGGGGCGCGCCGTTGGGGCCCTCGGGACGGTTCTTCTGGCCGAAGAAGCTGTTCAGGCGCTGATTGAAATCGCGCCACAGCTGCTCCATGTCGGGAGGTCCTTCGCCGGGCTTTTTGCCTTCGTTCGCTTGCGGCTCGCCGTCCTTCTTGTCCGAGCCCCAGCGGGGATCGTTCAGCGACGGCTTGAGGCCGAGACGTTTCATAATTGAGGAGACACGCATCAGTGTGATCCAACGTGATTAGGGGTGGGACTACTATCTGCTTCAGAGTCGGATGTGGCGTCGGCGTCGGCCTGCTGCGCGTCATCGTCTTGATCGGCGTCGTCGATTTCTTCCGCTTCGTCTACCGGGTAGGCTTCATTCAGCCTGGCGCCCGGCGCCGCCTTGGCCCATTCAACCATGGCTTCGCGCATAAGATCGAGTCCTTGGCCGGTGCGGGCGCTGAGGAAAACGCGGGAAATTTTAGCATATTCATCCCTTTCCACGGACGGCTCCAGGCCGGCCGCGTCGATCTTGTTCCACACCAGGATCTGCGGAATATGGTCGGCGCCGATTTCCTTGAGCACCAGGTTGACCTGCTCGATCTGCTCCATGCGCACCGGCGACGAGGCGTCGACCACGTGCAGCAGCAAATCGGCGTGGATGGTCTCCTCCAGCGTGGCGCGGAACGCCGCCACCAGCTGGTGCGGCAGCTCGCGCACGAAACCGACCGTGTCCGAGACCACCACGTTGCCCACCTCCTGGCCCATGTAGACGCGGCGCGAGGTCGTGTCCAGGGTGGCGAACAACTGGTCGGCGACGTAGACGCCGGCCTTGGTGAGCGCGTTGAACAAGGTCGATTTGCCGGCGTTGGTATAGCCGACCAGCGACACCGAGAACGTCTGGCTGCGTCCACGCGAGCGGCGCTGCGTCTCGTGCTGCTTGCGCAGCTTGCCCAGGCGCGCGCGCAGGGCCTTGACCCGCTCGCCGATCAGCCGGCGGTCGGTTTCAAGCTGCGTCTCGCCGGGACCGCGCAAGCCGATACCGCCCTTTTGCCGTTCCAGGTGGGTCCAGCCGCGGATCAGGCGCGTGGCCAGATGCTGCAGCTGCGCCAGTTCCACCTGCAGCTTGCCCTCGTGGGAGGCGGCGCGCTGGGCGAAAATGTCGAGGATCAGGCTGGTACGGTCGAGCACCCGGATCTGCAGGCGCTTTTCCAGGTTGCGTTGCTGGGCCGGCGACAGCGCGTGGTTGAAGATGACGATCTCGATGCCATGGTCGAGCACGGCCAGACCGATCTCGTCGGCCTTGCCGCTGCCGACGAAATACGCCGCGTCGGGGGATGAACGCTTTGCCGTGATCGTCGTGACGGGCTCCGCGCCTGCTGAACGGGCCAGCAGTTGCAGTTCCTCGACGCTGGCGGCAAAGTCGCCCTGACCGAAATCGATACCGACTAGAGCTGCGCGCATAAGACGGTCAGGCAGGTTGTGAAGAAGCCGAGATGCAAGCGCTTATTCCGCTTCGGATTCAATGTTGAGGTTGACGGCGCGTGCCGGCACTACCGTGGAGATGGCGTGTTTGTAGACCATCTGGGTCACGGTGTTGCGCAGCAGTACGACGTACTGGTCGAACGATTCGATATGGCCCTGCAGCTTGATGCCGTTGACCAGATAGATCGACACGGGTACATGCTCTTTGCGCAAGGCATTGAGGAATGGGTCTTGTAACAGTTGCCCTTTGTTGCTCATAACAGCTCCATTTTATGTTGTTGTGTTGGAATTGGAGGCGAAACGCTTAATTTCAAGTACGTGGCCCAGCGAAAGTCAAATGATTTTCGCTGAAACACCGCTCGCCACGCCGGGAATGGTGCTTCTAAGCCACTGTAACCTGTTTTGACAATTTTTGCAGGGGAGTCCCGTACAAAAAAGCCAAAATTCCCTTATTTTTTCCTTATTTCGCCGGCGTCTTGGAGAACGGGTTTTTACCGGTGCGCAGCTCGATGCGCAAAGGCGTGCCCACCAGCTGGAACGTGTCGCGGAAATGTTTTTCCAGATAACGCTTGTAGGGCTCGCCGACGGCGTCCAATGCGTTGCCGTGGATAACGATCACCGGGGGATTCATGCCGCCCTGGTGCGCGTAGCGCAGTTTCGGACGGATCGAACCCTTGCGGCGCGGCTCCTGCTTCTCCACCGCCTCGATCAGGGCGCGGGTCAGCTTCGGCGTCGACAGGTTGGCCGTGGCGGCGGCGTAGGCCGCGTCGACCGACTTCATCAGCGGGCCGATGCCCTGCGATTTCAAGGCCGAGATGAAGTGCATCTTGGCGAACGACAGGAAGTCGAGCTTGCGGTCGATGTCGATCTTGATCTCGTCGCGCTCGTCGGTGCGCAGGCCGTCCCACTTGTTGACGGCGATCACCAGCGCGCGGCCGGTCTCCAGCACGAAGCCGGCGATGTGGGCGTCCTGCTCGGAGATGTCCTGCTGGGCGTCGAGCATCAGCACGACCACGTTGGCCTCCGAGATCGACTGCAGCGTTTTGACGACCGAGAACTTCTCGATCGCCTCGAACACCTTGCCGCGGCGGCGGATACCGGCCGTGTCGATCAGCGTGTACTGCTTGCCCTCGCGCTCGAACGGAATCTCGATCGAGTCGCGGGTGGTGCCTGGCATGTCGAAAGCGATGACGCGCTCCTCGCCCACCAGGGTGTTGATCAGGGTCGACTTGCCGACGTTCGGACGGCCCACCAGCGCGATCTTGACGCCGTGGTCGGCCTTGTCGAGTTCCTCCGGATCGTCCGGACGCTGGGCGAAGGCCAGGTCCAGCGCCTCCTCCACCAGGTCGGCGACGCCGTCGCCGTGCGCCGACGAGATCGAGTACGGCTCGCCCAGTCCCAGCTCGTAGAAGTCGGCGACGACGGCGGTGTAGCGCATGCCCTCGGACTTGTTCACGACCAGCATGACCGGACGGCCGCTTTTACGCAGGAAGTCGGTGATGGTTTTGTCATGCGGCGTCAGGCCCTGGCGGCCGTCGACCAGGAAGACGACGATGTCGGCTTCGGCCACGGCCTGCTTGGTCTGCTTGGCCATCTGGTGCATGATGCCTTCCTTGGCGACCGGCTCGAAGCCGCCCGTGTCGATGACGAGGAAGGGACGTTCGCCGACACGGCCCTCGCCATAGTGACGATCGCGCGTCAACCCAGGCAAGTCCGCCACCAGCGCATCGCGCGAGCGGGTCAGACGATTAAACAAGGTCGATTTCCCTACATTGGGTCGACCCACTAGTGCGATTACCGGCTTCATTGTATTACTCGACCGCGAGAGCGGTCACTGTCCCTGATTGGGTTTGAAAAATCAAATTCGAGCCGGCGATGACGGGGTCCGATTGGATCGGGCTTCCGTCGGTCGCGGCACGACCTATGTACGAACCATCTTCCCGCGACAGGAAGTGGACGTAACCCTGGTAGTCGCCGACGGCCACAGCGCGGCCGAACGACACGGGGGTCGACAGGCGGCGATACGACATCTTGTCGTTCTTCCAGGCGTTGCTGCCGCTTTCGCGGCTATAGGCTGCAACTTCGCCTTTGTCGTCGGAGACGAACACAAAACGCTGGTCCACCGCCACGCCCACGTCGGACGATGTCGGCTTGCTCCAGTGCGGGGCGCCGGTGGCGGCGTCGAAACAGGCCACGCGGCCCTGGTACGACACGGCGCAAACATCCTTGTCGAAGATCACCGGCGTGCCGGCGATGTCGGTCACCCGTTCCAGCTCGGTGGCGCCGCGCGGCTCGCCGACCACCAGTTCGAAGCGCTGCAGGCCGCCGGCCAGCGCCAGCACCAGCAGCTTGCCGCCCGGCTGGGCGACATACACGTTGGGACCGTTGATCACCATGCCCGGCGCGTTGCGCAGGGTCAGGGCCGGCGTGGTGCGCGCCACGCTCCAGCGTTTGACGCCGGTCTTGGCGTCGTACGCGGTGATCAGGTTGTCGACGCTGCGCACCACCACCACGCCGCCGCCCACCACGGGGGACGACAGCACTTCGCTGGTGGCCTGCCCCTTCCACAGTTCCTTGCCGTTGGCGTCGTAGGCCAGGATCACGCCCTTTTTGCCGCCGACGACCACCACTTCGCCGTCGGTGCCCACGCCGGCGGTCAGGTCGACGCCGGTCTTGACGCGCCACGCTTCCTTGCCGGTGGCCGCGTTCAGGCGCGCCAGCACGCCGTCGCCGTCGGCCACGTAGACGCTCTCGCCGGAGATCGCCGGCGTGAAGACGGCGGTGCCGGCCTTGTTCATCGAATACTTCCAGACGGTCTTGGGCACCATGCCGCCCTTGATCTCCACCAGCGGCGCCGGCTGGTTCTTGGTGTCTTTCGAGCCAAACAAGGAACAACCGGCCAACATCGCGAACACGCTTGCAGCAATAACTTTTTCGGTAATACGCATTTTTTAACCTTGATCTGGGGAGCTATGCCGGCGTCCGGCGCCGTGGCGGCATCGGGCGCACGGCACCGGGCGGAATGACGGAGTTACTTAGGCGGCGCCTTTGGCGTCCTTGGCGGCATCGGCCGGCACGGAGCCGCCGATCGCCTCGAACTTCAGCTGGATCAACTGGCGGCCGGGATTTTTCTTGTCGGTCGCGTCGAGCGCGGCCTGGTAGGCGGCGCGCGCCTCGGCGATCTTGTTTTGCGCGGCCAGGATGTCGCCCTTGCGGTCGGCGACGGCGCCGGCGAACTGCGGCGCCACGTCGCCCGACAACGCCTTGAGCGCCTCGTCGTAGGCTTTTTCGTCGAGCAGGATGCCGGCCAGGCGGATCTTGGCCAGGGCCTTGAACTCGTCGGCGCCGTGCTCGATCGCCCACTGCAGCTGCGCCTTGGCCGACTTGACGTCGTTGGCCTCGAAGCTGCTCTTGGCGGCCACCAGCGCGGCCATCGGCGCGTAGGTGGTGCTGCCGAATTTCGATTCCATGTCGCCGGCGGCGCGCAGCACCTTGGCGTTGTCCTTGGCCTGCACGGCCGTCTGCAGTTCCTCGTACAGCGCCGAGGCCTGGGCGGACTGGTTGCGCTGGTAGTAGTTCCAACCGGCCCAGCCGGAATAGGCGGCCAGGCCGGCGATCAGCACCCACGAGGTCAGGTTGCCGTATTTTTCCCACCAGGCTTTAAGGGTAGCGAGTTGTTCTTGTTCTTCGAGATCGTATGCCATGTCAGTTCGTCTGCTAGAAGGTTAAAAATGAAAGCGGTTTAAAAACGGCTTGGTACTTGGCTTAGTGATTGCAATGCTCGTCGTGCACGTGGTGATGGTGGTCGCCGCTGCCGGTGATCTGGTCGACCAGGAAGTCGACGACGTCGTCGAACGGCACCGTCGATTGCTGCAGGTCGCCCTCCTCCGCGCGCATCGCCTTGACGGTGGCGGTGTGGTTGGCCACTTCGTCCTCGCCGATGATGACGGCGAACGAGGCGCCGCTGCCGTCGGCCTTCTTCATCTGCGTTTTGAAACTGCCGGGACCATTGGCGGTCGAGGCGTGCATGACGACATCGAGGCCGGCGTCGCGGATACGCTCGCCCAGCACGAAGGCTTGCAGCTGCGCCGCTTCGCCCTGGTGCACCAGGTAGACGTCGCACTGGTTAGGCTGTTCCGGCTCGCCGGCTTCCTTCATCAGTTCCAGCAGGCGCTCGATACCCATGGCGAAACCGACTGCCGGCGTCGGCTTGCCGCCGAACGAGGCGATCAGCGGATCGTAACGGCCGCCGGCGCACACAGTGCCCTGCGAGCCCAGTGCGTCGGTGACCCATTCGAACACGGTGCGGTTGTAGTAATCGAGGCCGCGCACCAGGCGGTTGTTGATCACGTACGGGATGTTGTTATGGTCGAGGATCTTGCGCACGCCGTTGAAGTGGGCCAGCGATTCCTCGCCCAGGTACTCCATCAGCTTGGGCGCGCCGTTGACCATCTCCTGCATCGCCGGATTCTTGGTGTCCAGGATGCGCAGCGGGTTGCTGTGCAGGCGGCGCTTGGCTTCGGCGTCGAGGATGTCCTCGTGCTTTTCCAGATACGCGATCAGGTCGACGCGGTGGCGCGCGCGCTCCTCGGCGTCGCCGATCGAGTTCAGTTCGAGGCGGATGTTTTCCAGGCCCAGGTCATCCCAAAGGCGGCGGCACATCATGATCAATTCGGCGTCGACATCCGGACCGTTGAAGCCGACGGCCTCGCAGCCGAACTGGTAGAACTGGCGATAGCGGCCGCGCTGCGGACGCTCGTGGCGGAACATCGGGCCGGTGTACCACAGGCGCTTGGGGCCTTCGTAGACCAGATTGTGCTCGATCACCGCGCGCACCGCGCCGGCCGTGCCTTCGGGGCGCAGGGTCAGCTCGTCGCCGTTCATCGAATCGGTGAACGAGTACATTTCCTTTTCGACGATGTCGGTCACGGCGCCGATGGCGCGCTTGAACAGCGCGGTGTCCTCGACGATCGGCGTGCGGATCTGCTGGAAGCCGTAGCTTTGCACGACCGACTGCGCGGTGTTTTCAAACAGCTGCCACAGATGCGAATCGGTCGGCAGGATGTCGTTCATGCCTTTGACGGCGGTGATCTTTTCAGCTTTTTTAGTTTCGGACATTTCAATCTTCTTATGCTTCAATTTACACTGTGGCCGGCTGTTTGCCGTAGTTATTCTTCACGTAATTCAGTACGATTTCCTGGAATTCCTCGACGATGCGCTCACCGCGCAGGGTCGCGAACTTGGCGCCGTCGACGAACACCGGCGCCGCCGGCGATTCGCCGGTGCCCGGCAAACTGATGCCGATGTTGGCGTGCTTCGATTCGCCCGGACCGTTGGCGATGCAGCCCATGACGGCCACGTTCATCGCCTCCACGCCCGGATAGGTCTTTTTCCACTCCGGCATCTGCTCGCGCAGATAGGTCTGGATGTTGTCGGCCAGCTCCTGGAAGGTGGTCGACGTGGTGCGCCCGCAACCGGGGCAGGCGATCACCATCGGCGTGAACTTGCGCAGGCCCATGGTCTGCAGGATCTCCTGGCCGACCACCACTTCCTTGGTGCGGTCGCCGCCCGGCTCCGGCGTCAGCGAGATGCGGATGGTGTCGCCGATGCCCTCCTGCAGCAGCACCGACAGCGCCGCCGTCGAGGCGACGATGCCCTTGCTGCCCATGCCGGCCTCGGTCAGGCCCAGGTGCAGCGGATAGTCGCAGCGCCTGGCCAGCTCGCGGTAGACGGCGATCAAATCCTGCACGCCCGAGACTTTACACGACAGGATGATCTTGTCGCGGCCCAGGCCCAGTTCCTCGGCGCGCACGGCGTTCTCGATGGCGGAGGTGATCAGCGCCTCGTACATCACCGCCTGGGCGCTCCACGGCTCGGCGCGGCCGGCGTTTTCGTCCATGATGCGCGCCAGCAGCGCCTGATCCAGGCTGCCCCAGTTGACGCCGATGCGCACCGGCTTGTCGTGGCGCGCGGCCACTTCGATCATCTGCGCGAACTGCGTATCGCGCTTGGCGCCCTTGCCGACGTTGCCCGGGTTGATGCGGTACTTCGACAGCGCCTTGGCGCACTCCGGATAGTCGTTCAGCAGCGTGTGGCCGTTGTAGTGGAAGTCGCCCACCAGCGGCACGTCGACGTCCATCTTGTCCAGCTGCTCGCGGATGTACGGCACCGCCTCGGCGGCCTCCGGACGGTCCACCGTCAGGCGCACCAGTTCCGACCCGGCGCGCGCCAGGTCGCGGATCTGGATCGCCGTCTCGATCGCGTTGGCGGTGTCGGTGTTGGTCATCGACTGCACCACCACCGGGGCGTCGCCGCCGACCCAGATCTTGCGCTGGCCGTGCGCCACCAGCACGCTGCGGCTGGCGCGGCGGTTCGATGGTCCCGAAGGAATAGCTGTTTGCGTAGAAGACATGGCTGTTTGCTCGTGCTGAATGCTTTTAAATTATTTGATATTGACGCGTGAGATCGTGCCGCCGGCGACCGGTGGCAGCGCCAGCGGCGCGCCGCCCAGCGTCGCCTTCACGCCGTCCGGTTTGCCGATGATCAGCAGCGCCGGATCCTTGATATCGAAGGTCTCGGTGCTGCCCGCCTTGACCAGGCGCGAGATCAGCGGCTTGGCGCCGGGGCGGCGGATCTCCACCCACGAATCGGCCGTCACTTCCAGCACGTGCGCTACGGCACCGAGGACAAGC
>DATMSN010000462.1:0-3839 GCA_035565375.1 Duganella sp.
GTAAGGCCTGCCGTAGTAGGGGCGGTCATAGTAGCGGCGTCCGCCTTCGTAGTAGCCGCCGCCCTGGATATAGACCGGCGCCGGAGGCGCCGACGGGCTTTTCCTTACTGATTACTTCGAAGCAGCAGGTGCCGAAGCAGCTGGAGCAGCAGCGTCAGCAGCAGGAGCGGCTGGAGCGGCAGCGTCAGCGGCTGGAGCGGCTGGAGCAGCAGCGTCAGCAGCAGGAGCGGCTGGAGCAGCAGCTGGAGCGGCTTCTGGAGCCACTACTGGTGCTGGGGTAACGGTGGTTTCTTCTTTTTTCGAGCAAGCGGTCAGAGCAGCAACGGCCAGCAGGGAAACGATCAGCAGGGATTTTTTCATGGATTTTCCTTAGTTAATACAAAATTGAACACAGTGTTGCGATTAATAATTACCGGTAATTATCGCTCATTAGGTCGTCTTCGAAGGCTTTTCGTACCTGACATGGTGCCTGCCAGACAACGGAAACTTCCTAACCGAATATTATAGCGATTTTTACTGCGTCGCAATAGGACAAAGAGCCGTTCTCACAACTATTTTGCGGTATCGCAACATTTCGCTTTCGACTTCAGTTTAGTGGAGCCGGCGGCTCCGGCGTTCGCTTCGAACACCGCATTTTACCCCCATCCGGCTCATAATCCCGTTGAGTTTGCATACAATCCGGGCCCGGATTCGTCCCAAATTGTAAGGAAACGTTCCAAAGAGGTCTTAATATCGTCCGGACCGTCGAAAACTGCTTCACCACGGAAATGATCGGAATGAAAACGCCGCACGATATGGCGCTCGTCGGCGATGCAGAACGAGTCGGTCAACTGGCGCAGCGGCTGGCTGGTGCGGCGCACCTCGATCGCATGGCCGTAATCCTTAACCAGACGCAAGAATCGCGGCGCCTCGCGTTCCATTATCTTACCGTCGTGGGCCGCCAGTTGCAGGCGGCCGCCGCCCTTGAGGAAGCGGCGCAGCGTGGCGTCGCTGGCGCTGGCGCCCAGCTCCCAGACGGCGAAATCGGGATCGAACAGCCGCAGCGTGTGCTCGGCGCGGGCCAGGCAGGCGGCCAGTTGCCCGGCAAACCCGCTCTTCGTGGTGAAGGGAAACACTTGCCTGTCCATCTGGCCTCCGCCGAAGTTGATTAGCCCAGTTCGATCCAGCCGTCCTGGTACCACGTGTACAGCGCGTCCATGACGTCGTCGGACGCCTGCGCCAGCTCGGCGCCGGTCAGCGCGCGGTTGTTGGCCAGCAATTCGAGCGCCGCCTTGTCGGCGCGGCCGACGCCGAACGATTCGCCGTTGATGAACACGTGCTTGCCTCGGTACAGCATCTGCGTCTTGCGCGACAGCGACAGGCCCTTTTTCGCGGCCGCCTCGCCGAACTTGCCCACCGCCAGCGGCTTGGCCGGCCCGGTGAAGAACACGTTGTGCTTGGGCTCGGACATGTATTCGCCCAGGAAGATCGTCACGTCCTCCTCGGTGAAGCGGACCTTGTTGATCTCCTCGGTGATCGTGCTCAGCATGTGGCGCGGGATCTCGGCCGGCTTGGCCGTCGGCTCCAGCTGCGGATCGGCGTAGCGGCCCGGCAGGTCGATCGAATCGGCCATGAATTGCAGGAACGCCTCGCCCAGCTCCTGGTACGACGGCGAGCGGAAGCCGATCGAATAGGTCTGGCAATCGCCGATGGCCACGCCGTCGTGGGCGTAGTGCGGCGGCAGGTACAGCATGTCGCCCGGATTGAGGACGAACTCCTCGTTGGGCTTGAAGTTGGCCAGGATCTTGAGCGGCAGGCCGTCGACCAGGCTCAGGTCCTTCTGCGGGCCGATGCGCCAGCGGCGCTGCCCCTGCGCCTGCAGCAGGAACACGTCGTAGGAATCGAAGTGCGGACCGACGCCGCCGCCGTCGGTGGCGAAGCTGACCATCAGGTCGTCGAGGCGGGCGTCGGGGAGGAAGCGGAACTGGCGCAGCAGCGCGTCGGCCTTGGCGTCGAACAGGTTGACGCCCTGCACCAGCAAGGTCCATTGCTTCTGCGTCAGCGGCGGCAGGCTTTCCAGCGGGCCGTGCTGCATCGACCACTCGCCGTCGACGGCGGCGATCAGGCGCGATTCGGCGTGGTTGGTCGAGGCCAGCCTGGTCAGCGCGTCCAGGCTTAGCAGTGGCTTGAAGCCGGGAATGGCGTTACGGATCAGGAGTGGCTTTTTATGCCAGTAGTCGCGCAGAAACTGCGCCGGCGTGATGTCGCCGAGGAGCGGTAATTTTTTCATACCGCATTATAAACCCGCACCCCAATCAGAGGGGTCGGACCCGGCGGGGTCCGACCCCGGCGGTGCGCGTCGTGCGGGTCTGGCACGCCCACGATTAAAGGTATAATCTGCCTGCTCATAACAGAAAGGAAATTCAAATGAAGATTGCCAAGAACACGGTCGTGACTGTGAATTACAAACTGTCCGATGCACAGGACAATCTGATCGAAGACGGCCGTCAACCGATGGTCTACTTGCACGGTGGCTACGAGAACACCCTGCCGAAAATCGAAGAAGAACTGGATGGCAAGGAAGTCGGCTATTCGTCGATCATCCAGATCGAGCCGGAAGACGCGTTCGGCGACTACGACGCCGCGCTGGTCAAGGTCGAGCCGCGCAACCGCCTGCCGGAGCCGCTGGAAGTGGGCATGCAGTTCGAAGGCATGCCGGACGGCGACGACGCCGACGAGGCGATGATCTTCACCGTCACCGACATCGCCGACGACAAGGTCGTCCTGGACGGCAACCATCCGCTGGCCGGCATGGCGCTGCGCTTCTCGCTCAACGTCACCGAAGTGCGCGAAGCGTCGGACGAGGAAATCGCCCACGGCCACGTGCACGGCGCCCACGGCCACCACCACGGTGACGAGGACGACGAAGGCGAAGAGGGCGACCACGTCGCCATCCACCCGATCCACTGATCGACTAGATCAAGGCGTCGCCTCGGCGCCGCCGCCCTTGATGGTGAACAGGGCGGCGGTGTCCGGATTGACGCGCACCTCGGCCGATTCCGCGGCCACGCTCAAATGTCCCACATTGCCGCGCCAGTCGATGGCCGGCTCGCTCCTGCCGGCGCCCGTGGCCGGGCTGAGCACCTGGGTGTCCACCAGCAGCACCTTGCCCTTGAATTTACCCGCCAGCGTCTTGATCTGCCGGCGCGGCTCGGCGAAGCCGTCCTGTTTCGACTCGAAACGCGGCAACAGCGAAAACCCTTCCTCCTCCTGCAGCCCGACGGCGCCGTCCGAGAACAGCACCAGGCCGTGCAGCTTCTGGCGCGCGGCCAGGGTGAACAGCCGGTGCAGCCACGCGCGGTTGGCCACCAGGCGGTCCTCGTACTCGCTGTTGCGGCCCGCCTCCGGCCGGTAGTGGTTGTTGTTGGCCGGCAGATTGATCGTTGCGAACAGCACCTTGCCGTACTCCCAGTGCGCGTTCTCGGCGTAGCTGCGGAACTTGGCGGTGCTCGACAATCGCGTCAACGGCAAGCGTTTCGCGCCCAGCGATTCGGGTTCGCCGTAAAACAGTTCGCGCAGGCGGTTCAAGCGTTCGATGGCGTTCGAGCGGCCGGCCGAATTGAGGCAGGCGCTCCAGTCGCTGCCGGCCAGCGAGACGATCACCGGCGCGGCCGCGACGTCGAACATCGCGTGGCGCGCGGCGTACAGCTTGTCGCTGCAAGGCTCGTTGACGGCCTTGATGCCGGTGGCGACGATGAAGGCCGGATTGGCCTGCATGGCGGCGGCGATGGCGCGCTTGAGCGTCGCCTCGTCGGCGCCGTTCTTGAACGGATGGCCGATCACGGCGAACTGGAAGCTTC
>DATMSN010000463.1:0-7120 GCA_035565375.1 Duganella sp.
CGGCGCCGGCCGTCACCGGCGCGGGCGGCGCAGCGAAGCTCTCGCTCATGCCCGTCACCGGCAACGTCTTCATCGCCATCAGGCGCAATTTACCGCGGCCGCTGAGCAGGTTTTCCAGCAACGGCGCGATCTTCTCCGGCGCCACCAGTCCTTTTTGCACCGCCAGCAGAGCGGCGCCGATCCGGTCGATCTCGACTCGCGCCGCCTGCAGCTGCGCGCGCGACTGCGCGTCCGGATCGACGCTGAAGCCTTGCGCCTTGGCCGTGATTTCCATATCGATGCCGGCGATCTGGTTTTGCTGCTGCTTGATCTGCGCCAGCAGCAGCGTTTGCCGCGCCAGCATCGGCTCGACCGCCATCGTATAGAGCAGGAACAGGATCGCCGCCGTCACCGCCACGAACACCATCGCCCGCTCGCGCAGGGTCATCGCGTCCAGCTTGGTGCTGAGCTTGATCCATTGCTGTTGCAGTTGCTGCTTCATTGCTCGGTCCTCGCCACCGCCGTCGACTGCAGGCTGAATTGCACAAACGGCGCCGGGGCCGCCACCGGCGCGGCCAAAGCAGGCGCGGGGGCCGGCGTGGAACCGGCCGGCGGCGCGGCGGGCAACGGTTGCGGCTGCTGTTGCGGTTGCATTTCCGGCCGCGAGATGTCGAGGCTGGCGAAACTCTTGCCGCGCATGACAGGCTCCGACTTCAGCCGCGCGATGTAGGCCGGGATCAAGGTCGGCTGCATGGCCCGGCCTTGCAATCCGATATCGTTGCCGGCGCCGACGATGGACGCGCCCGTCAGCCACAAGCCGTTGACGTTCTGCCGCGAAAACGCGCGGAAATACTCCGCGTAGCCGGCCGCGTTGCCCAGCGTGCCGTCGCGCAGCACCGATTCGACCTGGCGCAGCGACTTCAGCTCCACCTCGGCCTGCGCCAGGTCGCTCGCCAGGGTCGCGCTCTTCTGGCGCGGCGCGAACTGCTTGTTGGCCTCGGTGAGGCGGCGTTCGCGGTCGGCCAGCAGGGTCTTGCCGGCGGCGGCGGAGCGCTCCAGGTCCGCCACGCGCTGGCCCGCGTACCAGGTCAACAGCAACGCGCCGGCGACGATCACGCCCAGCGCCTCGGCCATCGGCAAGGCCGTGAACACCTTCTTCTGCTTGAGGAAGATCGGGTTGAACAGGTTGATTTGCTGGCTCACAGCACCACCTCCTCGTGCCGCAGGGCCGCGCCCAGCGTCAGGAAGAAACGCTGCTGCTGCTCGACGTCCAGCAACGCCGGCGCCTTGCTCAGGTCGAACACGTCCTCCAGGCCCATCGCCTCGACCGGCATGTACAGATTGGCCGCCAGATACTCGTGCAAGCCCTGCGCGCCGGTCGGCGCCAGCAGCAGCTTGATCACGTTGACGTAGTTGAACTGGCGGTCGAAGTGGTCCAGCGAGCGCTGCAGCTCCAGTGTGATCTTGTCGAAGCAGACCTGCTGCTTGTCGGTGTCCGGCTCCAGTAACTGTTGCAAGGTCACGTCGATGCGGCGCGACAGATACAGCTCGCCCTTGAAGGTGATCGTCAGCAGGCCGCCGTCGGCGTCGAACGACAGCATCGCCAGGCCGCGCCCCTCGGTCTCGAGCAGCACCGAGATGTTACGCTGCGCCATTTCCGGGATATCGATGACGTTCAGGTCGATCTTGGCCTCGGCGAACAGGCCCTGGCGCGACTGGATCAGCGCGTTGCGCGCGGCGATGGCGAACATCGAATGGGCGCGCGACGGCGCGTTGGGATCGACCGGGATATCGAGCACGTCGATGGTGGCGTCGTCGACGTGGAAATCGAGCATATCCTTCAAGCGCCAGCGCACCGCCGTTTTCAACTCATCCTGCGGCACATTGGGCGCGTCGACGGTCAGCATCTGGTATTCCCCGCCGCTGAGCATGGTGCCGAAGCTGAAATTGGCGGCCTTCAAATCCTTGTGCACGCGTTCGAGCGACTCGGCCGACAGGCTGGCGTTCGACGGATAAAACGACGACAGCTCGACCACCGCCTTGGCGTCGCGCACGCGCCGCACGCGGCCAGCGCAGACGCCGTCGCGCTGGAACGTAACGGTGAGCCAACCATCCTTTTTTTTGCTTCGTTTGAAAAATCCCATACCAGCGACCTAAATGGTTACCAGCACACGAGGTTTACGCGCTAGTTGGTTGATTATATTCAAGTTACACCGTTTGTTTGCTACAAATTAATAGTAATGCCATAAAAATACACACATTGTCGCTTGGCTTGTTTCTTTATAGCTGCGCCTCGATCACGCGCTGTACGTAGTCGGGGCCTGGCGCCGCGCTCGGACAGGGGGCGCCCGCCGCGCCATTACAGGCCGTGGCGACAATCCGAAAGTGCCCGGCCGTCGGGTCTTGCGCGCTGTTGTCGCCATAACCTGGCTGCACCCCGCTGCAAGTAATGGTCACGGTGAACGCCGACAAACTGGTGTTCCTCGGCAGGGGAAAGGTCGTCGGGCAAGCCAGAGCCGACGCCTGTGGCGATGCATTGCTGGTCCTCACCCTGAACAAGGCCCATTCGATTCCAGCCCTGGCTGCCTCGTAGGCGCGCGCGCCTTGCTCGTCCTGGACCGCACTCGCCTGCTGCGAGGTGGTCAGCGATATTATCGCCACACCCAGTCCGGCCAGCACCACCAGCAAAAAGATCGCCGTGACCAGCGCCACGCCGGCGGGCTTGCGTCGTATTGTTTTCTTCATGGCGTATTGTCCACATGAATTTGATGGCTCAACGTCACCGTCTCCATGCCGTTGGGAGAGTTGGGGCTGGCGCGGGCCAACGACAGGTTCAACCCGATCAGGGCACCCTGCCGGTTTGCCGTGGTGGTCGCGCTGAAATTACAACTCAAAACATTGTTCGCCAATAGCGCGCCCGCTGCGGCATTTGGCGTTGGCTGATTGGCTGAAAAGTCGGCTGCAACCGACCGCGTCAGCGTACCGCCGCCATTGGCGCCGCCTTCGCAACGGAAGGTCACTGGACGCCCCACGACCTGGAAGCGGTGGTCAGGAGACGCATTAGGAATTTGTCCGGCGCCAACAGCAAAAGGATTCTCGTTGTTCGGATGCTGCACGCCTTCGCGATAACTCTCAAAACTGATGTTGTTCCCGTTCACGTTGGTGACCACCGCCAAGTTGCCACGGGCGTACGCGTCCGCGCCGGTAAAGCCTGCCCCGAGATTGTAAATGACGATGAAGTCGCCGCGAACCACGGCGTTTTGCCCGACTGGCATCGGGCCGACCACACTGAACACCTGCGCATTGGTTGCATTGAAACTTAATGCCGTACCTTTACCAGGGGTTGCATTGTCTTCAGCCGCAAGATACTGGCCGCCAGCTTTGGTCGGGATGAATTCAAGCCACTGCACATTGCCAACAACCTGGCTGCGCACACTATTCGGCAGCGCGGCACGGAGTTCGCGCGTCACGCGACGCAGGGCAAGGTCGGCCGCTTCGCTCAATTCCGCGCGCGCAGCTGAGTCGACGTAATTCTGCACCGGTCGCCGGATGAAAATCACAAGAATGCCGGACAGGATGCCGACCACGACCATCACCAGCACCGCCTCGACCAACGTGAAGCCGCGCTGTGGCCCGGTCGATTTGAACGACGTCGTCATTGCACCGACCGCGGCGCGTACCGCGTACGATAGCCGTCGAGCCGAACCTCATCTTGGGGAGCGCTGCCGTACCTCGTGGTGATGGTAATTTGCAGCACATTGAGAGCGCCGGCGGTGGACGATATCTGCTGGCCGGGGGGGCCGAGCAGATCGGCGGGGTCCGCACTCGACAGGACATTCAAGGCCACTGTCGTCACGATGGGAGCAAGCGAACTGTTGCCCATGGTTTTGTCCGCGCCGTCCAGCCCCAGCGCGCGGCCGCTGACGTCAACGTCAGCAATCCCGCCGGCCGGTTGAAAACTACGCTGCGCCTCGCCGAGCTTGCTGGCGTAATCAGCGACGTTGCTATAGGGGCGGACGATACCGGGTCGCGCTTGCACCGCGACAGCCGGCAACGCGCACTGTGTGGTCAAGGTCGCAGTCGCGGCATTGTCGTCCTCGGGATAACAGAGCGTGAAACCCGCCAGGCGCACCTCTTCCATATAAGCCTCCGCGATTAACATGGCTTGCTTGCGCCGCAATGGGTCCACGCTGTTTTTCGCGCCCATATTCAACACCAGCATGATGCCGGCTGCCGCCACGCCGGTGATCACCATGAAGATGACCAATTCGATGATGGTCAGACCGGCTTCCCGCTTACTGTTTTGGCTCATACACATAGCCCGTATCCGCCGCGATCACGAATTGATAGCGACTGGTGTCGCTGACAAATGTCACAGTCATCGGCGCGAAAGTGGAGGCGCCTATGGCATCGCCTATATTATAGGGGCGGCCCATGGCATCAAAATAGAAGCCATTGACTTGAGGAGTGGCGACACCGTCGCCTGTCTGAACAACAGTGGCAGGACGCGCCTCGCACAGCCAGCGTGAGACATAGGCGCCACCGAGCACGCAATAGGCGCGGGTTCGCGAACTGCCGCTGTTCCCGCCACTCGGCGCGGTCGCGAGGTCGGCATCCGCGGCGCAATTGACCTGGAAGCACACGGCGAATCCGCCTTGATCCGCCCGCACGAACACGGGGCGATTCCGGGCGATGGCGAGCTTCTGCGCGTAGCGGACCAGCGACTTGGCCTGATCGGCGTAGCCGCGACTCTCAAACACAGTGTTATCGAAAAACCGGGAGGCACCAATGGCGCCAAGGATGCCCACCAGCACGATCACCGTGATCAGTTCGACCATCGTGAAGCCAGTGGACGCAAGACGAACCAAGGCGCCACGGCGCCTTGGTGACGGGTTGAGTTTCAAGGCAACACCAACTCGTCCCTGATGTGCTTAGTTGCAATCGGTCGCGTTGCCAACCACCTCAATCGTCGGCGGAGTATTCACGTCCGTCGTCTCGGTGTACATCAGATAGCATTTCAGAGCGGTTGGCGTGCCCGCGATACTCTTAGGCTGGACCAGGATTGCGTTCGGCGCAATAACGGGTTTGTCAGCAGTCGCGCTAGCCTGGGGACCTGGGGTGACAACATAGTCGGCGTCATTCAAGCCAGCTGCGGTAGCTGTGGCTTTTTCGGCCTTAGGATAGCCTTTAACAGCGGTTACCGTCGTCCCTTCATATACGAAGGTAGTCGTTGAAGGGCTAATCAGCGACTGGCCATGCACCATCGCCGACGTTGTAGAGACAGCGCCTTTTGCGGCGTTGAGTGCCGCCAGGCGGGCATCGCCGCTCAAGCTGGAGAACTTTGGCAAGGCGGTCGCGGCCAAAATGCCGAGGATAACAATCACGACGATCAGTTCGATCAGCGTGAAGCCCGACTGGGCTGCTGGTTTACGGAATGCGCTCATCGCTGCCTGGTTCATTTCACTTCTCCAAATCGTCCATTAAGTTGAAGAAAGACAGAGCGGTTGCGTCAGTCTTTCACTTGCTCAAAGGCCACACCGAGAGGTTCTGGTGCGCCTGACGGCTTGGCGGGGCTATGGGGCAAGCGAAGTAATTTTACCTTGAATTTCAAACGTTTCGTTGGGGCATCTAAAAAATGACTGCTGATATTTAACAAATAAATCACCGATTTATCACTTCGATCAAACACCCAATTCCCTTCGCCGATGTCGGTGTCGCTAGGGGAAAAGTACTCGCCGACGTAATTGGCGGGCTTATCTTTCAGCCAATCAAACGGATTTTGTTCGGCCAACATCGTTAAATCTGTGGTTCCACCAGGCAATTTCCCGTACGCAACCTTAATTTCTAAGGCGGTTCGCAAGTTCGCCACCGTCAGCCGCATTGCGGCCGCATCCGCCTCGCCTTGATAATGCAAAAGCCGCTGTAGCAAAACCGTGGTCAATATGCCTACAATTACGACGACCACGGCAAATTCCAGCAAACTGGCGCCGCGTTGTTTCTGCGTCACAAATGTTGGCAATAAAATCAACAAACGCCTCGTTTTTCAACATCACCTATGCAAGGCGGCTTTGCCCAGATCCCAAATCGGCAGGAAGATACCCAGCGCCAGTACCAACACCATCATGCCCAAGAAGACAATCAGGATCGGCTCGATCTGCGCCGACAGCGTCTTTAGCTCATAATCGACCTCGCGTTCGTACATTTGCGCGATCTCGTCCATCAAATCGTCGATCGAACCGCTCTCCTCGCCCACTGCGATCATTTGCAGCACCACCGGCGTGAACACGCCCGCCGCCGCAGCCGTCCGCAAGATGCTGTCGCCGCGCTCGACGCCGTCACGCATCTGCTCGACGCGGGCGCACAGGTAAGCATTGTCCACCGTCTGCGACACCACCGTCAGCCCTTGCACGATCGGCACGCCGCTGCGGTTGGCCAGCGCGAAGCTGCGGGCGAAGCGCGCCATCGTGGCCTTCAGGATGATCTTGCCGGCGACAGGAATCTTCAGCTTGAACTTGTCCCACTGATACAAGCCGCGCTGCGTGCCAACCCAGGCGCGGAAGCCCCATATGGCCGCAACGGCTGCGACTGCCATCACAGGCCAGTAGCGCACCGTGAAGTTGGAGGTCGCGATAAGTATGCGCGTCATCAAAGGTAATTCGGCGTGAAAACTGGCGAACACGCCTACAAACGCCGGTATCACAAACATATTGACGACGACCATCGCCGCCACCATGGCCATGACGACAAAACTCGGATAACGGGTCGCCGTCTTGACGCGCTCGCGCATGTCGCGGTCGAACTCCAGGTGGTCGAACAGGCGCAGGAACACTTCCTCCAGCCGCCCGGTCATCTCGCCCACCCGCACCATCGACAGGTAGAACGGCGATGTCCTCGGAATAGCGGCGCAGGCGGCGGCGAAAGCCGGAGCGGGTCAGGTCGTCCGAGGGCCAGATCGGCTCCCAAGGCGTCAGGTAATCGCGGCTGGTTTCGCGCAAATGCGCCCATTGCAGGAAGTCCGACATCTGCGGCGCGCGCAGCAACAGCCCGTTGCCGCGCGGCGCGAGGGCGGCGGGTCCACTGGACGGCAGGCGAAAGAGGGCCATGGTGATGCTTCCCGGGGCAGTTCGGCCCGGGCGCGGCT
>DATMSN010000464.1:0-1527 GCA_035565375.1 Duganella sp.
CGGCGCCGCTGCCGCTCACGCTCGCCGAAGCCCAGCAACGGGCCGTCGCCCGCTCCCGCCAACTCGGCGCCCAAGACCAGGCCATCGCCGCCGCGAATGAGATGGCGGTCGCCACCGGCCAACCGCCCGATCCGGTTCTGAAGATGGGCATCGACAATTTGCCTGCCAGCGGTCCCGATCGCCTTAGCCTGGGCAACGACTTCATGACCATGCGTCGGATCGGGCTGTCGCAGGAGCTGACGCGGGCCGACAAGCTGCACTGGCGTTCCGCTCGTTATCAGATCGAAGCCGATAAGGCGCTGGCGCAAAAGGACGCGGCGCTGGCCGCCATTCAACGCGACACCGCCCTCGCCTGGCTGGAGGTTTTCTACACGGAGCGGATGGCCGGCACGGTCTCCGTCCAGGCGGCCGTGTCGCGCCAGGAAATCGAAGCCGCCGAAGCGGCTTACCGAGGTGGGCGCGGCAGCCCGGCCGATATCCTCGCGGCCCGCTCCGCGTTGCTCGCGCTCGATGACCGCGCAAGCGAGATCGGTCGTCGCCAGCGCGCCGCCTACACCATGCTGGCCCGCTGGACTGGTGACGACACCTCGGTTGCCGGTACGCCGGATATCGAGCGTATCCGCCTCGACCCGGCCACGCTCGACGCCGATCTCGCCCACCATCCGGAGATCGCCGTCTGGAACAAGCAGGAGGATATCGCGCAGGCCGACGCCAACCTGGCGCGTGCGAATCAGCATCCCGACTGGAGCGTCGAAGTCGCGTTCCAGCAGCGCGGATCCGCCTACTCGAACATGGTGTCGGTCGGTATTTCGGTGCCGCTGCAATGGGACCGGAAGAAGCGGCAGGACCGGGAACTGGCCGCCAAGCTGGCCGCGGTCGAGCAGACCAGGGCCGAGCGCGATGAGGTGCTGCGCGAGCATGTCGCCGAGACACGCGGCATGATCATCGCGTGGCGGAGCGGCCGGGAGCGGATTGCCCGTTACACCCGCGAATCGTTGCCGCTGGCCGCCGAGCGCAGCCAGGCGGTGCTGGCCTCCTATCGCGGCGCGAAAGCGACCTTGGCCGAAGTGCTGGCCGCGCGGCGCGCCGAGGCCGAGCTCCGCCTGCAGGCGCTGGAGGTTGAGCTGGACACCGCGCGCCTGTGGGCACAACTGAACTTCCTCTTTCCCGAGGGTGGAGCCCCCCGGCAATCCGCCGTCAACAACCACCAGGAAGCCAAATGAAGAACAAGAGCATTCCCGCGGCGATCGCCGCCCTTGCCATCGCCGCCGGCGGATACGGCGCCTACCGACTTGGCGTGCATCAAGGCATGCAGGCCACACCACAACGCGACGGCGCGGCGCCGGCCGCCGCCGGCAAGAAGCCGCTCTACTGGCACGACCCGATGGTGCCCGGCCAGAAATTCGACAAACCCGGCAAGTCACCGTTCATGGACATGCAGCTCGTGCCGGTCTATGCCGGCGACGATGGCGACGACGGCGCCGTCGCCATCAGCCCGCGCGTCCAGCAGAACCTGGGCGTCCGCAC
>DATMSN010000465.1:0-3491 GCA_035565375.1 Duganella sp.
CCAGCTCAGCGCGGCCGACGACGCGTTCGGCGCGCTGCGCGTCTGGGTCGACGGCAACTCGGACGGCGTCAGCCAGGCCGACGAGCTCAAGACGCTGGCGCAACTGGGCATCGCCACGATCGCCACCGGCGCCGCCAACGCGCTGACGCAACAAAACGGCAACGTGATCGGCCTGACGTCGAGCTACACGGGCACCGACGGCAGCGTGCACGCCAGCGCCGACGTCTGGTTCCTGGCGCAAAAAGCGACAACATCGGCAACACCAGCTGCCTCCTTGCAACAGCAAGTTAGTGGCCTGAGCAACGCCCTGTCGAGCTTCTCCGCTGCCAATCCGGCAACAAGTGGCGCCACCAATGCGGCACAAACGCAACAGCTGACCGCGCTCGAAGCGGGGCCGGGGGGCGCGCAAAACGGCGTCCAGGCGATGACCGACGCGCTGCGTCGATACCACGCCGGCCAGGGGTTGCCGGGTGCCGCCGGCGCGCTGACGAACACCCACCGCGAGCCCGGCGGCCACAGCGCCACCAGCTGGTTTAGCGTCCCCAACCGCTAACCCAATCCGGGGTCAGGTCCACCATTGCTACACGAGCCCAGGCGTATCCGGTCACTACGGAACGGCCCGTGTAGCATTGGCGGACCTGACCCCGGAGTTGTTTATCCGTCGAGCAGAGGGGGTTTTACATTCTTGCTCCTGAGCCAAAAGTTGCCCCGTATCCAGCGACAAAAGGTATGATAGTGCCTGCCTCTTGTGGCTCCGCGGGCCGTTTGCCGCGTGCCGGACCGCCCTCAACTCTAAGCCCAGCCATGACCGCTCAAGCTCCTGCAGCATCCGCTCCCTCCGATACCAGCCCGCTGGGCAACGTGATGGCGTTGGCCACCCGGGGCGCGCTCTCCATCGGCGACCTGTTCGGCGCCGCCGCCGTGCTGCAGGAGAGCGGCCAGTTGCCCGCCGCCATCGGCCTCTATCGCGCCTGGATCGAACACACGCCGTCGCCGCTGACCTACGCCGCCTGCTTCAACCTGGCCGTGGTGCTGTCCAATAGCGGCGACGACGCCGGCGCCGAGGCGGTGCTGCGCCAGGCGATCGCGCTCAATCCGAACTTCGTCGAGGCGCGCCTGAACCTGGGCACCCTGCTCGAACGCGTCGGCCGCCCCGACGAGGCGCTGGCCATGTGGAACTCGGTCCTGACCGACGTCCAGCCCGACATCAAGACCAATCCGACCCTGCACGTGCAGACGCTCAATAACCTGGGCCGCCTGCTGGAGATCCGCAAGCGCTACCCGGAGGCCGAGAAGATGCTGGCCCTGAGCCTGGGCGTCGATCCGCGGCAGGCCAACGTGATGACCCATTGGGTCCACCTGCGCCAGAAGCAGTGCGAGTGGCCCGTCTACAGCGGCCTCGAACACATCTCGGTCACTACCATGATCGACGGCACCTCGGCGCTGGCGATGCTGAGCGCCTCCGACGATCCGGCCCAGCAGCTGGCCGCCGCGCGCCGCTTCGTCAACGAGAAGGTCAACGCCGCCGTCGCCCCGCTGACCGGCGCCCACGGCTATGGCCACGGCCGCCTGCGCATCGGCTACCTGTCGTCCGACTTCTGCTCGCACGCCGTCTCCATCCTGACGGCCGAACTGTATGAGCTGCACGACCGCAGCAAGTTCGAAGTCTACGCCTTCAGCTGGAGCCGCGAGGACGGCTCGCCGATCCGCGCCCGCGTCGTCAAGGCGATGGACCATTACATCCGCATCGACGCGCTGACCGACGAACAGGCCGCGCGCACCATCCGCGCCCACGAAATCGATATCCTGGTCGACCTGCACGGCCTGACCCTGGGCGCGCGCCCGAACATCCTGGCCTTCCGCCCGGCGCCGGTGCAATTGACCTATCTCGGCTTCCCCGGCAGCACCGGCCTGCCCGGCGTCGATTACGTGCTGGCCGACGAATTCCTGATCACGCCGGAGATGGCCAAGGACTTCACCGAGAAGCCGCTGTACCTGCCCGACACCTTCCAGATCAACGACCGCCAGCGCGCCATCGCCCCCAAGCCGACCCGCGCCAGCGTCAACCTGCCGGACGACGCCTTCGTCTTCTGCTCGTTCAACAACAACTTCAAGTTCACGCCGGACATGTTCTCGACGTGGATGAACATCCTGCGCCGCGTGCCCAACAGCGTCCTGTGGCTGGTGGCCGATTATCCGGAGGTGCGCGAGAACCTGTACCGCTACGCCGAGCAAGCCGGCATCGACCGCAACCGCCTGATCTTCAACACCCGCGCCGTGCCGGCCGAGTACCTGGCGCGCTACCAGCTGGCCGACCTGTTCCTCGACACCTTCCCGTTCAACGCCGGCACCACCGCCAGCGACGCGCTGTGGGCCGGCCTGCCGCTGCTCACCTGCGCCGGCCACACCTTCTCGTCGCGCATGGCCGGCAGCCTGCTGCGCGCGGTCGACCTGCCGCAGCTGATCACCTATAACTTCGCCGACTACGAAGAGAAGGCCGTGGCGCTGGCCAACGATCCGAACCGCATCGCTTCGATGAAGCGCCAGCTGGTGGCCAACCGCATGACCTGCGCGCTGTTCGACACGCCGCGCTTCGTGCGCAACCTGGAGACGGTGCTGCAGCAGGTGGCCAAGCCGGCCGCGCCGCGCCTGGCCGCGCCGCAACACGCGGTGCGCCCTTCCGACGAGACGCCGGCCGAACCGGTGCGCATCGACCAGATCCCGATCGTCAGCGTGTCCTACAATTCGCCGGACCTGATCGAGGCGCTGCTGCGCACGCTGCGCCAGTTCTACACCAACCGCGTCTACATCATCGACGGCTCCAACCCCGACGTGGCCGAGAAGATCCGCGCCATCACCGACGGCTTCGACAACGTCGAGTTCATCCCGTTCGGCTACAACATCCACCACGGCCCCGGCCTGAGCTGGGCCATCAACAACCTCGGCCTGTCGGGCGAGGTGCTGTTCCTCGACTCCGACGTCGAGATCCTCAAGGCCGGCTTCCTCGAATCGCTGCACCAGCACCTGCTGCCGGGCATGTACGGCGTCGGCAGCACCCAGCCGGTCAACGAGCAGGGCTACGACCGCCCCGACGGCGCCATCAACTACCTGCACCCGGCCTGCATGCTGACCAACATCGACGTGGTGCGCCAGTGGCCGCTGCCGATCAAGCACGGCGCGCCGATGATCGCCACCATGCTGGCCCTGAACCACAGCGGCAACACCCACCTGTTCAAACACATCCAGTGGGTGCGCGACGACTTCGAGGGCGACAAGACGCCGCACTACATCAAGCACCCGTGGCAGGGCACGGTGATCCGCACCGGCGGCTACCATTACGACCTGCCCAGCGCCACCGCCGTCAACACCGACCTGCTGCAGTTCGTGCCGCTCGAGGCGCGCAAGATCGTCGAGGCCGGCTGCCGCGACGGCGCCTTCGCCAAGGCCTACCGCCAGCGCAACCCGATCTGCAACTACACCGGCGTCGAGGC
>DATMSN010000466.1:0-2676 GCA_035565375.1 Duganella sp.
CAGCGCGCGCGCGACGCCGACCGCCGCGCGATACTCGAAGACGAGTTGAAAAACGAAACGCAGAAGCTGGCCGAGTTGCGCAAGGAGTTCAACGGCGGCGAGCCGGAACGGCGCGGCGACGAACGCAACTACGCCAAGTACCAGGAGCGGGTGGCCGCCATGCGTGACAGCATCAGCCGCTCGGAAAAGAATGTCGACGCCTTGAAACGAGAGATCGCGAATATCCGATGAAAGACGATTTTAAATTGAGCCCGCTATGAGCCTGGTCAGCAATATCGCCGCCCGCGCGGTGGCCGCCATGAACCGTCCCCCGGCGCTGGCCGGCCTCGAACTGCTGGCCTCGGCCGTGGTGCTGCTCGACGGCGAGGGCCACATCGCCTACGCCAACGCGGCCGCCGAGAACCTGCTCGAGAGTTCGCTCAAGGCGCTGTCGCGGCAAACGCTGACGGCGCAGTTCCTCAACCCCGACGAGCTCGATCACATCTGCGCCCAGGCGCGCGAGCACAAGTTCTCCGACCTGCGCCAGGATCTGACGTTGGAGCGGGCCGGGCGCGATCCGCTGCACGTGCACAGCATCGTCTCGGCGCTCGACGAGCCGGCCGACCACATCCTGATCGAATTGCGCGAGCACCTGCAGCACCTCAAGCTCGACCGCGAGGAGCGCATCCTCGACCAGAGCCAGGTCAACAAGGAGCTGATCCGCAACCTGGCGCACGAGATCAAGAACCCGCTGGGCGGCATCCGCGGCGCGGCCCAGCTGCTGGAGATGGAGCTGCCGGCGCTGCACGCGGTCCAGCTGCGCGAATACACGCAGGTGATCATCAAGGAGGCCGACCGCCTGCAAACCTTGGTCGACCGCTTGCTGGCGCCGCACCGGCGGCCGCACATCGTCGGCGACGTCAACATCCACGAGGTGCTCGAACGCGTGCGCAGCCTGATGCTGGCCGAGTTCCCGTCCGGCCTGACGATCCTGCGCGACTACGACGCCTCGATCCCCGAGTTCCGCGGCGACAAGGAGCAGCTGATCCAGACGGTGCTCAACATCGCCCACAACGCCGCGCAAGCGCTCGCTTCGCAAATCGAAGCGGGCGGCGCGCAGATCGTTTTGAAGACCCGCGTGGCGCGCCAGGTCACCCTCGCCAAGGTCCGCTACGGGCTGGCATTAGACTTGCATATCATTGACAATGGACCGGGCATCGCACCCCAGATCCGCGACCGCATTTTCTACCCGCTGGTGTCTGGCAGGGAGGGGGGCAGCGGTTTGGGACTGACGTTGGCGCAGACTTTTGTGCAGCAGCACATGGGCGTGATCGAGTGCGAGAGCCGGCCTGGATATACGGATTTCCGTATCCTGCTGCCGTTGCCATAAGCCGTGGCAAGCAGGGGCGGGTGCCGAGTCCCTTGATTGACGATCCATATTGCGGGATATACACAAACAATGAAGCCAATCTGGATAGTAGACGACGACGAATCGATCCGCTGGGTACTGGAAAAAGCGCTGGCACGGGAAAACCTGGCCACCAAGAGTTTTGCCAACGCGCGCGACGCCATCGCCGCGCTGGAGTTCGAGACGCCGCAGGTGCTGGTGTCCGACATCCGCATGCCGGGCGACTCCGGCCTCGACCTGCTGCAACTGGTGAAGTCGCGCTTCCCCGGGCTGCCGGTCATCATCATCACCGCCTTCTCGGACCTGGACTCGGCCGTGGCCGCGTTCCAGGGCGGCGCCTTCGAATACCTGGCCAAGCCGTTCGACATCGACAAGGCCGTCGAGCTGATCCGCCGCGCGCTCGACGAGAGCCTGCGCGAGACCAGCGTCGAATCGGGGCCGTCGGAGACGCCCGAGATCCTCGGCCAGGCGCCTGCGATGCAGGAAGTGTTCCGCGCCATCGGCCGCCTGTCGCAATCGAACGTGACGGTCCTGATCACCGGTGAATCGGGCTCGGGCAAGGAACTGGTGGCGCGCGCGCTGCACAAGCACAGCCCGCGCGCGCAGCAGCCGTTCATCGCGCTCAACACGGCGGCGATCCCGAAGGACCTGCTCGAGTCCGAATTGTTCGGCCACGAGCGCGGCGCCTTCACCGGGGCGCAAACGACGCGGCGCGGCCGTTTCGAGCAGGCCGAGAACGGCACCCTGTTCCTCGACGAGATCGGCGACATGCCGTTCGACCTGCAGACGCGGCTGCTGCGGGTGCTGTCGGACGGGCACTTTTACCGGGTCGGCGGGCATCAGCCGCTCAAGGCCAACGTGCGCGTGATCACCGCGACGCACCAAAATCTGGAGCAGCGCGTGCGCGAAGGCTTGTTCCGCGAAGACTTGTACCACCGCCTCAATGTGATACGGCTGCGTTTGCCCAGTTTGAGGGAGCGGCGCGAGGATATCCCTATTTTGGTGCGCCACTTCCTGGTGCAAAGCGCCAAGCAGCTGGGCGTGGAAGCCAAGCGCATGAGCGACGCCACGGTGCAATTCCTCAGCAGCCTGGATTTGCCGGGCAACGTGCGCCAGCTGGAAAACCTGTGCAACTGGATCACCGTCATGGCGCCGGGGCAGACGGTCGAAGTCAAGGACTTGCCGCTGGAGCTGACGCAGGAGCAGGGCGGCGGCGCCGGAACCAGCGTGGGCGCCGGCCTGTCGGCCCCGTCCGAGAGCTACGGCGCGATCCAGCACCACGGCACGGT
>DATMSN010000467.1:0-2747 GCA_035565375.1 Duganella sp.
CCAGGACGACGGCACGCTGGCGCCGCCGGCGCGCGTGGCCGGCGGCGCCGAGGAATCGATCTGCCAGCCGGAATGGTCGCCGGACGGCCTGCTGCACTTCGTCTCCGACCGCAGCGGCTGGTGGAACCTGTACCGCCTGGGCGCGGACCGCCAGCGCGTCGAGGCGCTGTGCCCGATGGAGGCGGAATTCGGCTCGCCGCACTGGACCTTCGGCAATTCGATGTACGGCTTCCGCTCGGCCTCCGAGATCGTCTGCACCTATATCGACAAGGGCGTGAGCCGGCTGGCGCGCCTGCTGCCGGCCAGCGGCAAGTTGGAGGCCATCGCCAACCCGTACGAGGAGATCCGCGAGCTGCGCGTGGCGTCCGGCTACATCGCCATGCTGGCGGGCGGCCCGTCGATCCCGCTGGAACTGGCGCGCATCGACTTCACCGAGGAGGGCGTGGAGATCCTGGCGCAGTCGATCGCCGAGCTGCCCGACGAGGAAAACCTGTCGATCCCGGCAAGCATCAGCTACCCGAGCGCCAACGGCCGCACCGCGCACGCGTTCTTCTACGCGCCGCGCAACCGCGACGTGCGCGCGCCGGAAGGCACCAAGCCGCCGGTGATCGTCATCAGCCACGGCGGCCCGACCGGCATGACGGTCAACACGCTCAAGCTGGCGACCCAGTACTGGACCAGCCGCGGCTTCGGCGTGCTGGACGTGAACTACGGCGGCAGCACCGGTTTCGGGCGCGCCTACCGCGACCTGCTCAAGGGCCAATGGGGCATCGTCGACGTCGAGGACTGCGTGGCCGGCGCCCGGGCGCTGGTCGAGCGCGGCCTGGCCGACAACGACCGCCTGATCGTCCGCGGCGGCAGCGCCGGCGGCCTGACCACCTTGTGCGCGCTGACCTTCCACGACGTCTTCAAGGCCGGCGCCAGCTACTACGGCGTCTCCGACCTGCAAGGGCTGGACGACGACTCGCACAAATTCGAATCGCGCTATACCTCCTACCTGATCGCGCCCCAGCCCGAGGCGCAAGCGCTGTACCAGCAACGCTCGCCGATCAACCACACCGACAAGCTGGCGCGCCCGATGATCTTTTTCCAGGGCCTGGACGACAAGGTCGTGCCGCCGCAGCAATCGCAGACGATGGTCGACGCGCTCAAGGCGCGCGGCGTGCCGGTGGCCTACGTGCCGCTGGAGGGCGAGGGCCACGGCTTCCGCAAGGCCGAGAACATCGTGCGCACCCTGGAGGCGGAGCTGTACTTCTATCAGCGCATCTTCGGCCTGCACGATCGCTCGGCCACAGGCACGGCCGCGGTCCACATCGATAACCTGAAAGACTGATCCACGCATGGCCGACCCGAAGCTGCTTGCCGAATTCGACGCGCTTGAATTCAACGAAAAAATGATATTGGCGCTGCTCGCCCTGATCGGCGAGCCGGTCGGACGCACCGCCATCCTCGATCATCTGAACCAGGCGCGCATCGAGGACAAGGACGGCAACCGCTACACCGTCGGCACCCTGGACGAATCGATGCGCAAGCTGGAACGGCTGGCCTTCATCAGCGTCGTCACCGGGCGCGGCTTCGTCTGCAATCCCAAGCTGCGCTGGCCGGCCATGCGCGCCTCGATCGGCACCCACGCGCTGGACGACCTGTGCGACGCCTACGACGAGCTGGTGCCGATGCGCCAGACCTGGAACAGCGTCGAGCCGCGCAGCTACCGCGCCGGCATGGCGCGCCTGCGCATGGGCCTTCTGCGCGGCCAGGCGCCGCAACAGATCCAGCCGATCCTGGCCTTCTGCCTCGGCAGCTACGAGGCGGCGCAGCTGCACCCGATCATCGACATCTTCGGCCGCCCGTTCGAGCCGGGCATGCTGGCGCGCGTCCATCCGCTGCTGCAGGACGACGTGCTGGCGGTGTTGCTGCAAAACGCCAAGCGTGAAGCGCCGACGGTCTCGATGATCCGCGAATTCTGCCAGCAGCACCTGCAGCGCCGCCTGGCCGCCAAGGACGACATCAACCCCGAGCTGCGCCTGGCGCTGGCGGAGGACGCCATCCTGTGCGGCCGCCTGGACGACGCCAAGCGCTATCTGGAGCGCACGGGCGGTCCGCAGAGCCAGTTCCTGGCCAGCACCATCGTGCTGCTGCGCGGCGCCACCGGCGCGGCCTTGGCCGGCTACGAGGCGGCGCTCAAGCTGCTGCGGCGCGAGACCGGCAAGCGCAAGCACCTGTTCACCGGCATCGGCGCCTATCTGTATCTGCTGTCGATGCTGCGCAGCGAAGACCCCAAACAGCAAAAAGCGGCGGACGCCTACCTCGACATCGCGGTACGCCTGCCGCCGAACTACGACACCGCCATCCACCAGCAGATCGACATGCTGCGCCAGATCCGCGCCGGCACCATGCAAACCGATGTCGTCTCCGCGCTGCCGTGGGACCTCAACCCGCAGACGCAGTTGTTCCAGTGCCTGCTGTACTTCTGGCTGTCGCTGCCGCAGCTGGCCGAACGGCGCCTGGAATTGCAGGAGCTGTTCGAGAACGCCGAACGCGCCGGCTACCTGTTCATCGCGGCGCAAGCGGCCGCCCTGCTCGGCCATCTGGGCGACGTCGACCAGCAGCGCCACGCCAACGCCTTGCGCACGCGCCTCGGCATTCCCGATTTGACGGTGTGGTTCGAGCGCCAGGAAGCCTGGCAGCGCCAGTTGTCGGCGCTGATCAATCTGCAGCAGCCGGCGACGGCCGACGCGGCCGGCGCC
>DATMSN010000468.1:0-3709 GCA_035565375.1 Duganella sp.
GGCGCCGATGCCCAGCGCGGCCGCCGAACCGGCGCGCCAGCCCTGGGTCGCGCTGCGCGTCATGATCAGCAGCGAATCGGGACCGGGCATGATGTTGAGCAGCAGGCCGGAGATGATGAACAGCGTCAGGTCGTGGATGCCGTACATGCTCGCCGCCCTTAGTTGGCGCCGGCCAGGCTTTGCGTGACCCGCACGAACTGCTCGATCTTGCTGAGCGCGTCGCCGGAGGTGATGGCCACGCGCGCGCGCGCCAGGCCGTCCTCGATCGAACTTGCCACACCGGCCGCGTACAGCGCGGTGCCGGCGTTGAGCGAGACGATATCGTAGGCCGCGCCGGGTTCGCCGCGCAGCGCTTCCATCATCTTCGCTTTCGATTCGGTGGCGTTGGCCACCTTCAGGTTGCGGCTGGCGATCATCGGCAGGCCGAAGTCCTCCGGATGGATTTCGTATTCGCGGATCTCGCCGTCGATCAGTTCACCGACCAGGGTGCCGGCGCCCAGCGACACTTCGTCCATGTTGTCGCGGCCATAGACCACGATGGCGTGCTGCGCGCCCAGGCGCTGCAGCACGCGCACCTGGATACCCACCAGATCGGCGTGGAAAACGCCCATCAGGATGTTCGGCGCGCCGGCCGGATTGGTCAGCGGTCCCAGGATGTTGAAGATGGTGCGCACGCCCAGTTCGCGGCGCACCGGCGCGGCGTGTTTCATCGCGGCGTGGTGGTTGGGCGCGAACATGAAGCCGATGCCGGTCTGCGCGATCGATTGCGCGATCTGCTCGGGCTTCAGGTTGATGTTGGCGCCGAGCGATTCGATCACGTCGGCGCTGCCGGACGACGACGACACGCTGCGTCCGCCGTGCTTGGCCACGCGCGCGCCGGCCGCCGCCGCCACGAACATCGAGGCGGTGGAGATGTTGAACGTGTGCGCGCCGTCGCCGCCGGTGCCGACGATGTCGAGCAGGCCGGTGGTGTCGGCCATCGGCACCTTGGTGGAGAACTCGCGCATCACTTGCGCGGCGGCGGCGATTTCGCCGATGGTTTCCTTCTTCACGCGCAGGCCCATGGTCAGGGCCGCGATCATCGACGGCGACATTTCGCCGGACATGATCTGGCGGAACAGGTGCAGCATCTCGTCGTGGAAGATCTCGCGGTGTTCGATACAGCGCAGCAGTGCTTCTTGATGGGTGATAGCCATGACAATTCCTTCTTTAATTTGTAGAGCGCACGATAGTGGGCGCACGCATGCCGCTTAACGAACCAGGAAGTTCTTCAGCAGTGCGTGACCGTGTTCCGACAGGATGGACTCGGGGTGGAATTGAACCCCCTCGATGTCGTAGTCCTTGTGGCGCACGCCCATGATTTCACCGTCATCGGTCCATGCCGTCACTTCGAGGCAGGACGGCAGCGAGCCGCGCTCGACTGCCAGCGAGTGATAGCGGATCACCGTGAACGGGGAGGGCAGGTCCTTGAAGACGCCCACGCCCGTATGCGCGATTAAAGAAGTTTTGCCATGCATGACCTGCTTGGCGCGTATGACTTTGCCGCCGAACGCTTCGCCGATGGCCTGGTGGCCGAGGCACACGCCCAGGATCGGTTTCTTGCCGGCGAAGTGCCTGAGCACCTCGATCGAGATACCGGCCTGCGACGGGTCTTTGGGACCCGGCGAGATGCAGATGTGGTCCGGGTTCAGCGCCTCGATTTCCTCGATCGTGATTTCGTCGTTGCGGTACACGCGCACATCCTCACCCAGCTCGCCGAAGTATTGCACGATGTTGTAGGTGAAGGAGTCGTAGTTGTCGATCATTAGCAGCATCTCAGAACTCCCCATCCAGGCCATCTTGCACTTGTTCGGCGGCGCGCAGCACGGCGCGCGCCTTGTTTTCGGTTTCCTGCCATTCCATCTCGGCCACCGAGTCGGCGACGATGCCGGCGGCGGCCTGCACGTACAGCATGCCGTCCTTGATCACGCCGGTGCGGATGGCGATGGCGACATCCATCTCGCCGCCGAACGACAGGTAGCCGCAGGCGCCGCCGTAGATGCCGCGCTTGGAGATTTCCAGCTCGTCGATCACCTCCATCGCGCGCACTTTCGGCGCGCCGGTCAGGGTGCCGGCCGGGAAGGTGGCGCGCAGCACGTCCAGGTTCGACAGCCCTTCTTTCAGCTTGCCCTCGACATTGGAGACGATGTGCTGCACATGCGAGTATTTTTCGATGACCAGGCGGTCGGTGACCTTGACGCTGCCGATCTCGGAGATGCGGCCCAGGTCATTGCGCGCCAGATCGATCAGCATCACGTGTTCGGCGATCTCCTTCGGATCGGCCAGCAGTTCCTTGGCCAGTTCGGCGTCGCGCTCCGGCGTCGCGCCGCGCGGGCGGGTGCCGGCGATCGGGCGCAGGGTGACTTTCTTCTCGCCGTCGGGCAGCGTCTCGTTGCGCACCAAAATCTCCGGCGAGGCGCCGACGATCTGCATGTCGCCGAAATTGTAGAAGTACATATACGGCGACGGATTCAGCGAGCGCAGCGCGCGGTACAGCGTCAGCGGCGAATCGACGTAAGGCTTGCGGATGCGCTGGCCGATCTGCACCTGCATCAAGTCGCCGGCCATCACGTATTCGTGCGCCTTGGCGACCGCCTTCAGGTAATCCTCTTTGGGGAAGTCGCGGATGGTTTCGGTGCGCACCGAGGCGCTGGTCACCGGCGCGTCGACGCCGCGGCGCAGCATCATGCGCAGGTCCTTCAGGCGCTGGCGCGCCTTGCTGAAGGACTCGGGCTGCGTGGTGTCGGCGTAGACGATCAGATACAGCTTGCCCGACAGGTTGTCGATGACGGCCAGTTCCTCGGTCACCATCAGCTGGATGTCGGGCAGGCCCAGATCGTCCTTAGGCTGGGTGTTGGCCAGGGTTTTTTCGATGTGGCGCACGGTGTCGTAGCCGAAGTAGCCGGCCAGGCCGCCGCAGAAGCGCGGCATGCCGGGACGCAGCGCGACCTTGAAGCGCTTCTGGTAGGCCTCGACGAATTCGAGCGGGTTGCCTTCGTGGGTTTCGATCACGGCGCCGTTCTTGACGATCTCGGTGCGGGTGCCGAAGGTGCGCAGCACGGTCGTCGCCGGCAGGCCGATGAACGAGAAACGGCCGAAACGCTCGCCGCCGACGACCGATTCGAGCAGGAAGGTGTTCTTGCCGGCGTTCTGGGTCTGCGCCAGTTTCAGGTACAGCGTGAGCGGGGTTTCGAGGTCGGCGAAGGCTTCGGCGATCAGCGGGACGCGGTTGTAGCCTTCGTTGGCCAACGATTTGAATTCGAGTTCGGTCATGTCTTCTCTCCATGCCGCCAGGGTGTGGGTGTGGGTTGGCGGTGGTTTGTCAAAAAACCTGTCGGGTGCGCGTGCACGTGCGACAGCAATCAGTTCGGCTTAGTTTTGCCAGGATTGCCAGCGTCGCCAAAGCCAGGCCTCAATCGAGCCGGTTTGGTTGACATTGTGTTTTTTGATGGAAGACATTCGGTCAGGTTTGGTTCAGCTAAAGGTTAATTTTGCGAACTTATACGGCTTGCCGCGTCGAGCAGCGTGTCTACTATACCATCGGAATCGATCCCGTGTACAGACTGCCCGTGATTGTAACCATAAGGCACCGTCAACACCGGGCAACCCGCTGCCCGGGCCGCTTGCGCGTCGTTCGAGGAATCGCCGATGGCCACCACCTGGGCCGGCT
>DATMSN010000469.1:0-1686 GCA_035565375.1 Duganella sp.
CCGTCGCCCAGCTCGCTCAAGGGCTGCCGGGGGGCGCTCGCGGCCAGCTGCTCCTTGAGGCGCTGGACCTGCGCCTGCAGCGGCGCCGTCATGGTGCCGATTTCGCTTTCGGTAAAGCGCGGCGTGATGTGCTGCGGGCAGTTCCAGTCGTAACCCTCGACGGTGATGACAAACGCGCGTTCGATGCGCGCCGCATAGCTGGGCGTGCGCAGTCGTTCGATCAGCCCGGCATCGTCGGCGGCCTCCACCAGGCGCACGCGGCCGATGAGCTTCAGGCGCATCTGGTTGGCGTAATCCATGACGATGATGGAGATGCGGTCGTCCTTTTGCAGGTTGCCCACGCTGAGGTATTGCACATTGCCGCGGAAGTCGGCGAAGGCGACGGTCTTCGGATCGAGGACTTTCAAAAAGCCGGCCGGGCCGCCGCGATGCTGCACATACGGCCATCCGGTCTCGCTGACCGTGGCCTGGTAAAAATGGTCGGCCTGGGCGATGAACCCGGCCTCCATGCGGCCCAGACGGTCGGCGCGGTTGGTCGCCAGGTCGAAGCCCGCGTACTGCTCGCGGCTGCCCATGCGCTGCTGCATGGCGCGCACGTTCGGGGTAAAGGTGATGTCGGAAAATGCGCGGCCCATGATCGCTCCTGATAAAGGTGGATTAAGGTTGGACTTCGCGGCCGGGGAAGTCGCGCATCAGCCGGGCGATCTCGTCGCCGTCCTCCTCGCGCGCGAAGTGGCCGGTGCCGGGCAGGTGCGGCTCCGCTTTCGGCAGGTCGCGCAGGCAGGGCGCGGCCCGGACGGAGGAGGACGGGTTCATGGCGATGCTCCTTGAGGTGGGGGAATCAGGCGGCCAGTTTCAGGTCGACCTGCGGGAAGTCGATCTCGACTTTGCTGGCCTTGCCGAGGATGTTGGTCAGGAAGTTCATGCCGACGTGGGTGATGATTTCCACGATGTCCGAATCGCTAAAGCCGGCGCTGCGCAGTTGGGCGATCTCGATGGCGCTGACGTCGCCTTTTTTCTCCATCAGGCTGGTGGCGAACTTGACGGCGATGGCCGCTTGCGCGTCATCGCTGGTGCCGTGGCGGGCGGCGCTGATCTCGTCGCCGGTCAACCCGCTTTTACGGCCGATGGCGGTGTGCGCCGAGACGCAATATTCGCAACCGTTTTGCTGGGCCAGCGCCAGCGCGATGCGCTCGCGGGTTTGATGCTCCAGGCTGCCGGCGCCGGCCACGCCGTACAGCCCCAGGAAGGCGCGCAGCGCGACGGGCGAGTTGGCGAACACTTTGAGGAAGTTCGGCACCATGCCGAGCTGGCCTTGGATGGCGTCGAGCAGGGCTTGTTGTTCGGCGTTGGCGTTGCTGTGGTCGATGATGGTGATGCGGCTCATGGTCTTTCTCCTTGGTTGGCGATGAAGTGTGGTCCAGCGCTTGCAGTTTGAATCTTTTGCCGGATAATGAGAATACGGAGAAATTACAACGAACCATTCCTAAAAGAGGAATAATGTGGATAGGCTGTACACGATGTCGATTTTCCTGGCCGTCGTCGATGAAGGCGGCTTCGCGCCGGCCGCGCGCAAGCTGCGGATCTCGCCGCCGGTGGTGACGCGGGCGGTGACGGAGCTGGAGGAGACGATGGGGGTGCGCCTGTTGACGCGCACCACGCGGGTGGTGCGCGTCACCGACGTGG
>DATMSN010000470.1:0-6188 GCA_035565375.1 Duganella sp.
CGAGGCGGACCGCATTCCGCAGGTCGGCGTCAACGCCGGCGCCCAGCGTCAGCGCCAGTCGGCGACGTCGCTCGGCCTGCCGAACGGCACCGACGTCGCGCCGGGCAAGCTGTTTAGCGCCAACCTGACGGCCAGCTACGAGGTCGACCTGTTCGGCCGCGTATCGTCGAACGTCAGCGCCGCCCGCAGCGACGCCGCCTCGATCGAGGCGACCTATCGCTCGGTGCTGCTGTCGGTGCAGGCGGACGTGGCGCAGACCTACTTCCGTCTGCGCGCCACCGACGCCGAGCTGGAAACGCTGAACCGCACGGTGCAGACGCGCGAGGAGGACGTCAAGGTCAACCAGCGCCGCTTCGACCTGGGCGACATCGGCGAATTCGATCTGTCGCGCGCCAAGACCGAACTGGCGACGACGCGCTCCGAATTCATCGGCCTGCAGCGTCAGCGCGTGACGACCGAGCATGCGCTGGCGGTCCTGCTGGGCAAACCGGCGGCCAGCTACACTGCCGGTGTGACGCCGCTGCTGGACACGGCGCTGTTGCCGGTGATCCCGGCCGGCTTGCCGTCGTCGCTGCTGGAACGCCGTCCCGACATCGCCGCCGCCCAGCGGACGATGGAAGCGTCCAACGCCCGCATCGGCGTGGCCCGTTCGGCCATGTTCCCGGCGCTGACGTTGAGCGCGAGCGGTGGCGGCTCGTCGGCCGACACCGTGGCCGAAGTGTTCAAGTGGAGCAGCCGTTCGTGGGTGCTCGGCGCGCTGATGTCGATGCCGATCATCGACGGTGGCCGCAACAAGAACAACATCCTGCGCAGCGAAGCGGCGCTGGAGGAGTCGGTCGGCACCTATCGCCAGAGCGTGCTGGTGGCCTTCGCCGAGGTGGAAGACAACCTGGCGGGCCTGCGCATCCTGGCCGGCCAGACGGCGCAGATGGAAGCGGCGCTGGTGTCGGCGCGCCGTTCCGCCGATCTGGCGCAGAAGCTGTACACGGCCGGCCGTTCGAGCTACATCGATCTGCTGGACGCGCAGCGCAACCTGGCGGCGGTGGAACGCACCGCCGTGCAGCTGCGCGGCACCCGCGCCGTGACCACGGTGGCGTTGATCCGCGCGCTGGGCGGCGGCTGGGATGCCCCGAACGCCAACACGCCGGTGGCGACGGTGGCGCAGCAATAAGCACCAACCCCACATGCGGTTGGCGATACGCTAGCCGCGCCACTTAGGGGGCGTACCCCAGGGGGTACGACCCCGGTTGGGGGGCGGGTTTAACCGAGCATGCAAAAAAGCGGACCCGAATCAAATCGGGCCCGCTTTTTTTACGACTTATTTAAAACAGCGCTAAGACTTACTTGACGACTGCTGGAGCCGGGGTGGTTGCCGCGTCGTGGGCTTCGGTCTTGGCGGCCTTGGCGTGTGCCTTGGCTTTGGTTTTGTGGGCTTTCGCGTGGGCGTCGGCCTTGTCGGCTTTTTCTTCAGCCTTGGCGACGGCTACGTCTTTTTTCGCTTCGGCTTCCACCTTGGCGGTTTTCGCGTCGGCCTTGATGTCAGCTTTGGTTTCTTTCGCTTCGGCTTTGACGGCGGCTTTGGTTTCTTTAGCTTCTGCCTTGGCAGCTGCTGGAGTGGTCGGGGTGGTGGCAGGAGTTTGTGCAAAAGCTGCGGTAGCAAACAGGCCGGCGATCAGGGTAGCGATAAGTTTGTTCATGATGAAATCCTCATTCAAGTTGATTAGGGCCGGGACAATTCCCGCGTCACTGAGCAGAAAACGCGGCCCGGGCGGCCCCCGTTGACGGGCTTTACAATCGCTTACATGTTCGCGAACGCACAGAGCCGCAGGCCGCGCGGGGCTACGCTGTCGTTATGAGCGCATCCCTGAAAACCTATAAAGCCAAGCGTAACTTCGCGATCACCCCCGAACCGGCCGAGGGCGGCCAGGAGGGCGGCGAGGCGCTGACGTTCGTCATTCAAAAGCATTGGGCCAGCCGCCTGCATTACGACTTCCGGCTGGAACTCGACGGGGTGATGATGAGTTGGGCCGTGCCCAAGGGCCCCAGCTACGACACCCACGACAAGCGCATGGCGGTGCATGTGGAGGACCACCCGATTTCGTACAACGACTTCGAGGGGACGATACCGCCCAAGCAGTACGGGGCCGGCAAGGTCATCATCTGGGACAAGGGTTACTGGAAGCCGCTGGACGATCCGCGCAAGGCGCTGGCGGCCGGGAATCTGAAATTCGAACTGACCGGGCATAAGATGCACGGCAAGTGGGTGCTGGTGCGGATGAAGGGCAAGGGCGAAAAACAGGAGCCCTGGTTGCTGATCAAGGAGAAGGACGACTACGCGCGGCCGGCCGAGGAGTTCAGCGTGGTCGACGAGATGCCGGACAGCGTGAAGGCGCTGCCGCTGCCGGGGAGCGCCGCTCCGGTGCCGGCGAAGGCGGCGAAAGCCGCCGGGAAGGAGGCCTCCAAGGCCGCACCCAGGGCCGAGTTGCCGGAGACCTTGACGCCGCAATTGGCGACGCTGGTCGACGCGCCGCCGTCCTCGCCCGAGGACTGGCTGTTCGAGATCAAGTTCGACGGCTACCGCATCCTGGCGCGGGTCGACGGCAAGAACATCCGCCTGATCACGCGCAACGGCAACGACTGGACGCACAAACTGCGCCCGCTGCACGACGCCATCGCCAAAATGAAGCTGCCCTCGGGCTGGTACGACGGCGAGATCGTCGTCCACGACGAGGAGGGGCGTCCCGACTTCGGCCTGCTGCAGAACGCCTTCGATGAAAACCATCCGGGCGAAATGGTGTACTTCATCTTCGACATCCCGTTCCACGACGGCCGCGACCTGCGCGACATGCCGTTGCGGGAGCGCCGCGCCATCCTTGAAAAGCTGATGGAGAAAAAGGCCACGGACACGGTGCGCTACAGCGCCGCGCTCGACGCCACGCCGCAGGACATGATCGCCGCCGCCTGCAGCATGGGGCTGGAGGGTATCATCGGCAAGCGGCGCGATTCGCCCTACACGTCGCGCCGCAGCGGCAGCTGGATCAAGCTCAAATGCGGCCAGCGGCAGGAATTCGTCATCGGCGGCTACACCGACCCGCAAGGCTCGCGCAGCGGCTTCGGCTCGCTGCTGCTGGGGACCTACGACAAGGACGGCAAGCTGCAATACGCCGGCAATGTCGGCAGCGGTTTTAATGGTACGTCGCTGGCCGAGCTGAAATCCAGGATGGACGAGCTGGCGGCCGACAAAAGTCCGTTCGCGCCCAACAAGGACATCGACAAGCGGGCGCACTGGCTCAAGCCGACGCTGGTGGCGGAGGTGGCCTTCGGCGAGTGGACGCGTTCCGGCTCGATCCGTCATTCCGTGTTCAAGGGGCTGCGCAAGGACAAGAAGGCCAGCGCGATCACGCGCGAGCTGCCGGCCCATATGAAG
The DNA here is from genome assembly GCA_035565375.1 of Duganella sp. Lineage (GTDB taxonomy): Bacteria > Pseudomonadota > Gammaproteobacteria > Burkholderiales > Burkholderiaceae_D > Rugamonas. The sequence continues at coordinate 3,428 of DATMSN010000470.1, forward strand.
GAAAAGGAGAAAACCGATATGGAGACTTCGACCGCCGTGCAGGGCAAGCTGCCGGCTTCACTGAAGGTGACCAATCCCGATCGCGTGATCGACAAGGAAAGCGGCGCCACCAAGATCACGCTGCTGCGCTATTACGCGCTGGTTGGGGCGTTGATGCTGCCGCATCTGAAAGGCCGGCCGGTGGCGCTGGTGCGCGCGCCCGCCGGCGTGGGCGGGGAGCTGTTTTTCCAGAAGCACTCGGAAACCAACAAGCTGCCCGGTGTGAAGAGCCTCGACCCCGCGCTGGACCCGGACCATCCGCCGATGCTGGAGGTGGCGACGGAGCAGGGCTTGCTGTCGGCGGCGCAGTGGAACGTGGTGGAGCTGCACACGCAGAACGCCAACGCTTCCAACTACGAGAAGCCGAACCGGATGGTGTTCGACCTCGATCCCGGCAAGGACGTGACGTGGAAGCAGATACAGGAGGCGGCGCAACTGATGCGCGCTTTTCTCGATCATTTGGGCTTGCCGGCGTTTTTGAAGACCAGCGGCGGCAAGGGGCTGCATGTGGTGGTGCCGGTCAAACCGGGGTATGGCTGGGATGACGTGAAGGCGTTCTCGCAGGCGATCGTGGCGCATATGGCGCAGAATATCCCGGAGCGGTTTGTGCTTAAGAGTGGGCCGAATAATCGGGTGGGGAAGATCTTCATCGATTATCTGCGCAACGGGCGCGGCGCCACCACCGCGAGCGCCTGGTCGGCGCGGGCGAGGCCGGGGTTGGGGATTTCGGTGCCGGTGGCGTGGGAGGAGTTGGATAAGCTCGAGGGCGGCGATCATTGGACCGTGGCCACCGTGCATACGCGGCTCGATGTGGGGAACACGCCTTGGGATGGGTATGCGAAGGCGGCCAAGGGGTTGGCCCCGGCGATGAAGATGTTGGGGTTTAAGCCGGGATCCGGGGCCTGATTGGCGTTGGCGGCGGCTCCTTAGGCGGCTTTGCGTGATGGCGACGATTTGGTGTTGCTCTTGGCGCGGGCGGCGGCAGCAGGGGCTTTCTTTGTTGTGCTGGGTTTGCGGCGCGGTGCCGGCGCTTCTTCCTCTTCGTCCTCGTCGGCCTTGGCGGCGCTTTTGCGCGCCGGCGCCTTGGCGCCGCCCTTGGCCGGGCGCTTGCCCAGGCTGTCCTGCAGCAGCGCCACCAGGTCGACCACGTTGGACGCCTTGGCCGGCTTGTCTTCCGGCTCGGCGGCGGTGATGGTCTTGGTTTGTCCGGCCTTGACCTTTTTCTTCACCAGCGCCAGTACGTCGTCCTTGTAGGTGTCGCGATACTGCTCCGGCTTCCATTCCTCGCTCATGCCTTCGACCAGCGATAGCGCCATCTGCAGTTCCTTGTCGCTGATGCCGGCCGCCTTCATGGTCGCCGGCGGCAGCTTGAGCTCCTCGGCGCTGCGGATCTCGGCCGCGTAGCGCAGGGTGTTGAGCACGATCTTGTCGTCGATGCAGACCAGCGCGCACAGGTGCTGCTTGGTGCGGATCACCACCGTGGCGATGGCGATCTTGCCGGCCTTGCGCAGCGTTTCGCGCAGCAGCGCGTAGACCTTGGCGCCGCCTTTCGTTGGCGCCAGGTAGTAGGGTTGCTCGTAGTACGTCAGCGGCACGTCGGCCGCGTCGACGAAGGCCTGGATGTCGATGGTGCCGGTGGCCTCGACGTTGGCGCGCTTGAGGTCCTCGTCCGACAGCACGACATATTCGTCCTCCTCGTACTCGTAGCCCTTGACGATGTCGTCCCAGGTCACGTCCTTGCCGGTCTTTTTGTTATAGCGCTTGTAGCCCACGGGCGAAAAGTCGCGCCGGTCGAGCATCGTCAGATCCAGCTCGTGCGACTGCACCGCCGAATACAGCTCGACCGGGATGTGCACCAGCCCGAAGCTGATGGCGCCTTTCCATAACGCGCGGGCGGCCATGGCTCAACCCACCGAGCCGGTCACCGGCAGCACGATGCCGCTGATGTAGCTGGAGCACGACGGCGCGGCCAGGAACACGTACGCCGGCGACAGCTCCTGCGGTTGCGCGGCGCGGCGCATGTCGGTGTCCTGGCCGAACTTGGCGATCTTTTCCGGCGACTGGTCGGCCGGGTTGAGCGGCGTCCACACCGGTCCCGGCGCCACCGCGTTGACGCGGATGCCCTGGTCGAGCAGGTTGGCCGCCAGCGACATCGTGAACGCGTGGATGGCGCCCTTGGTGGTGGAGTAGTCGAGCAGGTGGCTCGAACCCTGCAACCCCGTCACCGAGCCGGTGTTGATGATGGAGGCGCCGCGCTTGAGGTACGGCAGCACCGCCTTGGCCATGTGGAAGTAGCCGTAGACGTTGGTCTTCATCGTCATGTCGAAGCGCTCTTCGGTCAGGTCGGTGAGCTTTTCGGCGTGTTCCTGGAAGGCGGCGTTGTTGACCAGGATGTCGAGCCGGCCGAAGCGCTCGTGCGTCTGCTCGGCGGCGTCGCGGCAGAACGCGGCGTCGCGCACGTCGCCGCGCAGCAGCAGGCAGCTCTGGCCCTCGGCCTCGACGTAACGTTTGGTGTCGATCGCGTCCTGGTCTTCGTTCAGGTAGACGATGGCGACGTCGGCGCCCTCGCGCGCGTACAGCACCGCGACGGCGCGGCCGATGCCGGAATCGCCGCCGGTGATCAGCGCGACCTTGTCCTTGAGCTTGCCCGCCGGCCGATACGCCTCGGCCTTGTAGCGCGGCCGCGGATCGAGCTTCGATTCGAGTCCCGGGCCGGTCTGAT
>DATMSN010000471.1:0-1849 GCA_035565375.1 Duganella sp.
GGATCCGATGGCGCCTTGCCCGACAATCCGAAGGAAATCATCCAGATCGCGCGCGATATCGGCTATCCCGTCATCATCAAGGCTGCCGGCGGCGGCGGCGGGCGCGGCATGCGCGTGGTGCACACCGAGGCGGCGCTGATCAACGCGGTGGCCATGACCAAGACCGAGGCCGGTTCGGCCTTCGGCAATCCGGAAGTGTATATGGAGAAGTATCTGGAAAATCCGCGCCACGTGGAAATCCAGATCCTCGCCGACGAACACAAAAACGCCGTCTGGCTGGGCGAGCGCGACTGCTCGATGCAGCGCCGCCACCAGAAGGTCATCGAGGAAGCGCCGGCGCCGGGCATCCCGCGCAAGCTGATCGAAAAGATCGGCGACCGCTGCGCCGAGGCCTGCCGCAAGATCGGCTACCGTGGCGCCGGCACCTTCGAATTCCTGTATGAAAACGGCGAGTTCTACTTCATCGAGATGAACACCCGCGTGCAGGTCGAGCATCCGGTGACCGAAATGATCACCGGCATCGACATCGTGCAGGAGCAGATCCGCATCGCCGCCGGCGAGAAGCTGCGCTTCCGCCAGCGCGACGTGATGCTGTCCGGCCACGCCATCGAGTGCCGCATCAACGCCGAGGACCCGTTCAAGTTCACGCCGTCGCCGGGCCGCATCACCTCGTGGCACGTGCCGGGCGGTCCGGGCGTGCGCGTCGATTCGCACGCCTACGCCGGCTACTACGTGCCGCCGCACTACGATTCGATGATCGGCAAGGTCATCTCGTACGGCGCCACCCGCGAGCAGGCGATCCGCCGCATGCAGATCGCGCTGTCGGAAATGGTGGTCGAGGGCATCCAGACCAACATTCCGCTGCACCGCGAACTGATGATCGACGCCCGCTTCATCGAAGGCGGCACCAACATCCATTACCTGGAGCAGAAACTGGCCGACATGCCGGACCTGCACAAACTGAGTTTGAGTAACAAGGCGCCACAATAATGAGCTGGACTGAAATCGTCATCGAAATCGCGCGCGACCACGCCGAAGCCCTGTCGGACGCGCTGATGGAAGTGGGCGCGCTGTCGGTTTCGGTGGAGGACGCCGACGAGGGCACCGACCAGGAACGTCCGCTGTTCGGCGAGCCGGGCATGGAGCCGACCGAGGCGGCATGGGATCACAGCCGCGTGGTCGCCCTGACCAACGAGGACGACGACCAGGCCGCCATCGTGGCCGCCGCCGCCGAACAGATCAAGCTGGCCACCCTGCCGAAGTTCACCACCCGCAAGGTCGAGGAACAGGACTGGGTGCGCCTGACGCAATCGCAGTTCGCGCCCATCCACATCGGCAAGAACATCTGGGTCGTGCCGAGCTGGCACGAGGCACCCGATCCCGACGGCCTGATCCTGGAACTGGACCCCGGCCTGGCCTTCGGCACCGGCAGCCATCCGACCACCCGCCTGTGCATGGAGTGGCTGGAGGCCAACCCGGCGCCTTCGAAGACCGTGCTCGACTACGGTTGCGGCTCCGGCATCCTGGCGATGGTCGCCAAGAAGGTCGGCGCCGGCGAGGTGGTGGGCGTCGACATCGATCCGCAGGCGATCGAATCGGCGGCCGACAACGCCGAACGCAACAAGTGCGACATCGAATACTTCCTGCCGGACACCTTCGCGCAATCGAAGCACGCCGGACAGAAATTCGACATCGTGGTCGCCAATATCCTGTCGAGCCCGTTGAAACTGATGGCGCCGATGCTGTCGGGACGCGTCGCGCCCGGCGGCGCGCTGATCCTGTCGGGCGTGCTGGCGCGCCAGGCCGAGGAAGTGGCCGCCGCGTACGCACCTTTCATCAAGCTGGGCGT
>DATMSN010000472.1:0-3696 GCA_035565375.1 Duganella sp.
CCGCGCACGACCCGGCGGCGCCGGCGGCCATCACGTTCCAGCCGTCGACGACATCGGCGGTGATGAACTTCACGCTGCCGAACCAGGGCACGCAGCCGGTGCTGGGCGGCAGCGTGCCGCACGCCGGCGTCTACACCGCGCTGTACGCCAGCGAAATGGACGCCTACGCCGGCAAGGCGCTGGCCGGCACCTCCACCGGCTTCACGGCGACCACCTACACCTTCACCGGGCTGGCCTCGCGCACCCGCTACTGGGTGTCGCTGCGGGCCTTCAACGGCTACTGGAGTCCAATGGCGGTGACGTCCTTCGTCACGCAGTGAGGCGATGGACGCGGCACGGGCCGGTTTTCGCGGCCCGTGCCGACATTGGGGTAAAATCCGTGGTTGCCCTCCACCGATGCCCGATATGAACGCCCCACTGCACCTTCCGCAAGAAATTAGCTCCTTGGCAACCCTGCCCGGGCGCGACCCCACGGACTCGCGCCGCTTCGAGCTGCTGCAAAAGAAGCTGCGCACGCAGACCGGCAAGGCGATCGTCGACTTCGACATGATCACCGAGGGCGACCTGGTGATGGTCTGTATGTCCGGCGGCAAGGACAGCTACACGATGCTCGACATCCTGATGCACCTGCGTAAAATCGCGCCGGTCAAGTTCGACCTGATCGCGGTCAACCTCGATCAAAAGCAGCCGGGCTTCCCGGAGCACGTGCTGCCGGAGTATTTCCAGAAGATCGGCGTGCCGTACAAGATCGTCGAGCAGGACACCTACAGCATCGTCACCGAGAAGATCGAGCCGGGCAAGACCACCTGCTCGCTGTGCTCGCGCCTGCGCCGGGGCATCCTGTACCGCACCGCCAAGGAGCTGGGCGCGACCAAGATCGCGCTGGGCCACCACCAGGGCGACATCCTCGAGACCTTCCTGCTCAATATGTTCTACGGCGGCACGATCAAGACCATGCCAGCCAAGCTGACCGCCGACGACGGCGAGAACGTGGTGATCCGCCCGCTGGCCTACTGCCGCGAGCAGGACATCGAAAAATACGCCGGCAAGATGGGCTTCCCCATCATCCCGTGCAACCTGTGCGGCTCGCAGCCGAACCTGCAGCGGCAGGCGATGAAGGAGATGCTGGCGACGTGGCAGCAGAAAAACCCGCTGTGGATCAAGAGCATGTTCACGGCGATGGGCAACATCAAGCCGTCGCACATGATGGACCGTGGGCTGTTCGACTTCAGCAACAACGCCATGCGCGCGCCCGAAGGCGCCTTCAGCGGCGACATCCTGTTCGACAAGGATGAGAGCATCTCGCTCGACGGCGTCGACGGGGCGTTCGCGATCCAGAGCGAAGTGCTCAGGCGCGCGCCGTAACAGGCATATAATCAAAGCCGGTTCTTAACGGGAGCGCGTCATGAGTGACAACCTCAACATTGAAGTCGCGATGTCGCCTGAATTGAAGAAGGCAATGGACAAAATCGAAACCTTGTCCGGCCAACCGCCTGAATCAATTGCGCAAGATGCGCTGAGGCACTACGTCGCATGGCGGGTGCCGCAATTGCTCGATCTACAGGAAGCCATCGCTGCGGCGGACAATGGCGATTTCGCCTCGAAGGACGAGGTTGACGAGTGGTTCGCTCGTCATGGCGCCTGACCCGCAAACGCACTGGTCGCGCCGCGCCCTACTTCAGATTTGGCATACGGCGCGAAAGCGATAGACCGGCGCTTGCTCTCCGGCGCCGGCCCGCACCCCCGCTTAAAACTTCTGCGCCGTGCGCATCACCGGATACAGGTTGAAGCGCTCGTCCCACGACGCGTGGCGGCGCGCGAAGAACTCCAGGCGCGCCTGCTGGCTCTTGTTGAACTCCGCGTCGGTGTCGAGCTTTTTCTGGAACTCGGCGCGCAACGCCGGATCGGCCTCGAGCTGGTCGCGCGCCACGTCCTCGGCCACATACTCCTCCATGTACTCCTTGCGCTCGAAGGCGTTATTGAACTCGCCCCAGGCCAGCAGCGAATCGGCGCCGCGCGGCTCGAGCATCGTCATCACCAGCCGCGCCTTGGGCTGCGCGATCGGCACGAACAGCGAACCCTTGGCCAGGCTGCGGCGCTCGCGGCCCCAGTCGCCTTCCACCGCCAGCGACTGCCGGCCCTCGAACGATTGCGCGCCGAACCTGGTCTTGGTGGCGCGGAAGGTCTCCACCTCCGCCGCCATCTGGTCCGCGCCCAGCACCTTGAACGCGATGCCGTGCTGTTTCAGCTTGGCCGCCACCCGCGGCGCGTCGGCCAGCGGCACCAGGTAGCCGCCCCTGGGCGCGGCCACCCGCAGATCCGGCACGATCTCGTCGCGCAGCGGCACGGTCCAGATCTGCGGCTTGCTCTCGTCGTAGTGCGTCATCAGGCCGCCCGACACCTCGGAATGGGAACGCGTGTATTCGTAGCCGGGGAACTCGATGGTCTTGCTGTTGTAGGTGGTGCGATAGCTGAGCGGGACGTCGGCGCCCGCCAGCGCCGCCGCGCGCACGTCCGCCTCGCGCGCCATCTTCAGCCACTGCTGCCCGTGCGCGCCGACCTGCGACAGCAGCGAGACGATGGTGTTGTGCGTGATGCGCACGCGGGTCGGGTAGTCCTTCCACGAGTGCGTCTCGACCAGCATCGCGAAGCGGTTACGCATCGGGAAGTAGCCGGTCGAGTAGCGCGGCGCGGCCATGCTGTCGACGAAACCGGACGCCGGATCGTCGTTGACCGCGAACGAGATGTAGTACGGCTTCGGGTCCGAGCCCTGCGCCTTCAAGTCCGCCATCACCGCCGTCTGCAGCGCCAGGCCGGCCTGCTTGAGCTCCTCGTCGCCGCCGTGCACCGGCTCGACCTGGATCGAGACGTCCGGCTGGAACTTGGCGCCGTCCGTCACGTGCAGGTCGATGTAGGCCAGCGGATCCCAGGCGTTCACCAGCGCCAGCATCGATTGCATCTCCGGCGCGTCGGCTTTGACGTAGTCGCGATTGAGGTTGTAGTTTTGCGCCGTGGTGCGCCAGCCCATTTCCACCGGGCCGCGCTGGTTCGGCCGGTTCCATTTGCCGAAGCGCTCGTGGCCGTCGACGTTGAACACGGGGACGAACAACAGCACCTGTTTGTCCAGCGCGCCCGGGGCGGCCTTGTTCTCGAGCGCCTCGCGCAGCGCCAGGAAGCCGGCGTCCTTGCCGTCGATTTCGCCGGCGTGGATGCCGCCCTGCACCAGCAGCACCGGCAGGCCGCGCTTCTTGGCCTGCTCGGCGGTCAGCGCGCCGCTGCGCGAGACGGCCAGCGCCAGCATCGGACGCCCCTCAGGCGTGCGGCCGAATTCGAAGCACCGCACCTGCTTCGGATAGGCCTTCTGGAAGCGCGCGCACAGCTCGACCACCTCGTCGTACCGGCCGGTGTTCTGGAATCCGGATCGTTCGGCGATGGTGCTCAGGGGGGATGACGGCGCGGCGGCCAGCGTGGCGGTGGAGGCGGTTGCGGCGAAGGCAAACAGTATGGCGGAACGAATCATGGACAAGCTTCCAGCGTGGGGTTGATCGACCGGTGCCTGCGCCGGCACCGGATACGCTGGAAATTATAGTCGGCTTTGCGCGCTAGCGATTGCGGATCGCTATTTCCCTGACCTCCGGCCGGACCAGCGTCATCGCGCCGGAGGCGGCGCCCGACGCGGAGCGCGCCCGGTTGGCC
>DATMSN010000473.1:0-3142 GCA_035565375.1 Duganella sp.
AGGTCCGGGGCGGCGTCGCGGGCGGCGGCCAGCGCGTCGAAGCTGAACGAGGACAGCAAGGGGACGGCGGCCGGGTCGCCTGCGGCGATCTCGTCGGCATAGCTGTCGCGCGTCACGTTGGCCACCCAGCGCCCCGTTTCCGCCTCAAAACCGTCGACCGGCTTGATTTCGACGTTCATCCAGATGCGCTGGGCTTTGCAGTAATCGATGAATTGCGTGTAGTACGGCACCGGTTCATCCTTGAATTGCGGACCGAACCAGGCGCCCGCGTCCATCGCGGCCAGATCGATGGCGTCCGTCTCCGGCACGCCGCCCGGCCCGGCAACCGCCACCGTGCGGCCGAAGTCGGCGTCGTGCATCACCATGCCGATGCCGTCGCGCGACAGCATCACGTCGAACTCGACGGCGTGGAAACCGTAGGCCAGGCCGGCGCGCAGGCCGGCGACGGTGTTTTCCGGCGCCAGGGTCCCGCCGCCGCGATGTGCAACAATTTTAGGATAAGGCCACATGAGCTATGCCTCCGGACAAATCTTTGTTATAAAACCAACGCCAACCCTATCACGAATGCGGCGCAGACACTACACTGGCGGCCTGATAGGATCACTCAAAAGGTTAGACATATCATGACAGCTCAAAAAGCGTTAAGCCATATCCGCGTGCTCGACCTGAGCCGGGTGCTGGCCGGACCGTGGTGTTCGCAGAATCTGGCCGACCTCGGCGCCGACGTCATCAAGATCGAACGTCCCGGCGCCGGCGACGACACGCGCGCCTGGGGCCCGCCGTACGCCAGGGACGCCGACGGCAACGACACCACCGAGGCCGCCTACTACCTGGCCGCCAACCGCGGCAAGCGCTCGGTGACGATGGATATCGCCAGCACCGAGGGCCAGGCGCTGCTGCGCGAGCTGGTCAAGCATTGCGACGTGGTGCTGGAAAACTACAAGGTCGGCCAGCTCAAACGCTACGGCCTCGATTACGACTCGCTCAAGGCCATCAAACCGGACCTGGTGTACTGCTCGGTGACGGGCTTCGGCCAGGACGGCCCGTACGCGCACCGCGCCGGCTACGATTTCCTGATCCAGGGCATGGGCGGGCTGATGTCGGTCACCGGCGAGCGCGACGACCTGCCCGGCGGCGGACCGCAAAAGGCCGGCGTCGCGCTGACCGATTTAATGACCGGCATGTACGCCACCATCGCCATCCTCGCCGCGCTGACCCAGCGCGACCGCGACGGCGGCGGCCAGTACATCGACATGGCGCTGCTGGACGTGCAGGTGGCGATGCTGGCCAACATGGGCAGCAATTACCTCAACAGCGGCAAGCCGCCCAAGCGCTGGGGCAACGCGCACCCGAACATCGTGCCGTACCAAACCTTCGCCTGTTCGGACGGCTATATCATCGTCGCCACCGGCAACGACGGCCAGTATCAAAAGTTCGTCGAAGTGGGCGGGCGCGGCGATCTGGCGTTCCACGAGCGCTACGCCACCAATCCGCTGCGCGTGAAAAACCGCGACGAGCTGGTGCCGCTGCTGGCGGCCATGGTGCTGGCGCACGGCCGCGATTTCTGGATCGACAAGCTGGAGGCGGTCGGCGTGCCCTGCGGTCCGATCAACAACCTCGACGACGTCTACAAAAACCCGCAGGTGCTGGCGCGCGAACTGGTGATGGAAGTGCCGCATCCGACCGCCGGCAAGGTCAAGCTGGTGCGCAGCCCGATGCGCATGTCGGGCGCGCCGGCCGACGACGCATCGACCTTGCCGCCGCCGCTGCTGGGCCAGCACACCGACGAGGTGCTGCGCGACTTGCTGGGCCACGGCGAGGCCGACATCGCCGCCCTGCGCGACAAAGGAGTTCTTTAAATATGGGTATCAACGTCACACTGGAAGAGATCAACGGCCATAACTTCGAGGCCTTCATGGAGATGGAGCTGCCAGAGCATCAACGCAATTTTATCGCCAGCAATGCCTTCTCGATCGCGCAGGCCAGGTTCTACGCCGACTACATCCCGCGCGGCATTTATTGCGACGGCGAGCCGGCCGGCTTCTTGTTGTACGACCGCCAGTCGAACGACAACCTGGGCGAATATGGCATCTACCGCTTCATGGTGGATTTTCCGCGCCAGGGCAAAGGCATAGGCCGGCGCGCGATGGCGTTGCTGCTCGATGAACTCAAGGCCAAGCCGGACGTCAGGCTGATCACGATCTGCTACAAGCCGGACAACGCGACCGCGCGCAAGTTCTACCAAAGCTTCGGCTTCCGGGAGACCGGCCTGGACGAGATCGGCGAGATGATCGCCGAGATCAGGATGGCGGATTAACGCGGCGTCATCCGCCCGCGGGGAACGCGGCCGCGCGTTCCCCGTGCCCCCCTCACCTTAACGCATCCCGCTTCAACTCCATGATCTGGCTGTGCATCTGGCTGACCGAGCCCTTCATCTGCGCCGACAACCGCGGAATATTCGTGCACACGCGCTTGGCGCGCTCGGCCAAGGCTTCCATGTCGCGGATCAGCTTGCGGATGCGCTCGCCGTCCCGCGACAGCAATATCTCGCGCGCCGTGTCCGACAAGCGGTCCACGCGCTGTATACTGTCGCGCAACTCGCTGGGAAGATCGGGCTCGGCGGAACTGGCCTGCGCCGCCTGGCCTATCGCTTGCTCAAGTAAATGGAACCGGTGCTCGATGTCGTTCGTTTGCAGCATGGTGGACTCCTCCTCTGTGGGATCAGGCACAGGCGTGCCAGTGCAGATTCGACTCCCGCCCCCGGCGCCAGTTTCAAAGCCCGCGTCCGCCCATTGACCCACGTCAGACCACGGTCAAACTCGCCCCCCTTTCGCATGAGCCAGCTGTGCACGCGCCGCCAGCGCCATCTGTTAGTATTAATCAACAAAGCCCGCACCTTCAGAACGGACATGGACATCGACCAGTATTCAGCACAGACCAACCACCTGCCGCCGGCCGGGGATCTCCAGCCGGGCCAGGCCGCCAGCGCCGAACATTTTTTCGCGCACAGCCCCTATTTCGCTTTTTCGATCGACGAGGGCGGCGCCCTGCTGTGGTGCAACGGCCACACCCGCGGCGCGCTGGGACCGGTCGCCGACAAGGCCCCGGCCGCCTCGCTATACGCCACCTGGTCGGTGCCGAT
>DATMSN010000474.1:0-1682 GCA_035565375.1 Duganella sp.
GGCGAGCGCGGCGCGTTTGTGCTGAGCCGCCCGCCGGGCCACCACGCGGGCGCCGATTTCTTCGGCGGCTACTGCTTTCTGAACAACGCCGCGCTGGCCGCCCAGCACATGCTCGACGACGGCGCGCGCAAGGTCGCCATCATCGACATCGACTACCACCACGGCAACGGCACGCAGAGCATCTTCTACGGCCGCGACGACGTGCTGTTCGTCTCGATCCATGCCGATCCGCGCGCCGAGTATCCGTTCTATCTGGGCCATGCCGACGAACGCGGCGAAGGCGCGGGCCAGGGTTTCAATATGAATCTGCCGCTGGCGGCGGGCAGCTCGGTCAAAGCCTGGTTCACGGCGCTGGAGACGGCCTGCATCCGCATCGGCGGCTTCGCGCCGGACGCGCTGGTGGTGTCGCTGGGCGTGGACACCTTCGCCGGCGATCCCCTGTCGCGCTTCGCATTGCAAAGCGCCGATTATCTGAAAGTGGGCGAGCGATTGGCCTATCTGAATCTGCCGACCGCCTTCATCTTCGAAGGCGGCTACGCCGTCAAGGAGCTGGGCACCAACGTCGTCAACGTCCTCGAAGGCTACGAGACGGCGCTATAAGCAAGCGCCGTCGGCGGCCCATGAAAGTATCAGTAAACATCGCGGCGATAGCGGCCCGTCTCGATCAGGTCGTCGAGCGCGGCGCGGCCGATGATTTGCTCCAGCGCGGCTTCGACGCCGCCGGCCATGCCTTGCAGGCTGCCGCAGATATACAGCACCGCGCCGTCGGCGATCCAGGCGCGCAAGCTATCGGCTTTGGTGCGCATGCGGTCCTGCACATATTCGCCGCCGGCGACATCGCGCGAAAACACCAGGTCCAGCTCCGGCAGGAAGCCACGCTCGCGGTAATCGCGGATTTCGTCGGCGCAGATGCCGTCGAACTCGCGCTGGCGCTCGCCGAAGATCAGCCAGTTGCGGCGCACGCCCTCCCGCACGCGCGCGCGCAGATGCGAACGCAGGCCGGCCATGCCGGAACCGTTGCCGATGTAAATACCCGGCAGCGGCTGCGGATGCGCGTCGAACGAGGGATTGGCCACCAGCCGCACGCGCACCTCGTCACCCAACGACGCCTGGTCCGTCAGCCAGCCGGAGGCCAGCCCCATGCCCTGCTCGCGTTTCACTTGCCGCACCAGCAGCTGCATGCCGCCGTCCGAAGGCAGCGAGGCGAGCGAGTAGCGGCGCGGCGCGATGGCCTGGCGCTGCTCTTCGCTCGCGCCGGCCGGCGTGTAGTGGCCCGGCCAGATGTCGACCAGCGCGCCCGGCCGCCAGTTGGCGACGGCGTCGGCATCGTCCGCGCACAGCGTGATTTCATACAGTCCCCCGCCGATGCTGCCTGGATTGAGCAGTTCGCGCTCCATCAGCCGCCAGCGGGTGTAATCGGACTCCGGCACCGCCGCCGACAGCGACACCTCGGCCGAGTCGCCGCCGATCAGTTCACGCAAGGCGTGCGACCAGCGCGCCAGCGCACCGGCGTCGCCGTTGTCGACCTCGATGATCGGATGCAGCGGCCGCGCGCCCATCACGCGCAGGCGCTGGTCCAGCGTCTGGCCGAAGCCGCAGAACTGCGCGTAATTGCGGTCACCCAGCGCCAGCACCGCGTACTGCATGTGCGCCAGTTCCCCGGCCGCCGTTTGCAGCAGGCG
>DATMSN010000475.1:0-4716 GCA_035565375.1 Duganella sp.
TACCTGGCCGGGCTGGCGGTGGGCTTCTGGCAGACCCGCGAGGAGGTCGCCGCCCAATGGACCTGCGAACGACGCTTCGATCCCGCCATGGGCGCCGACCAGCGCGGCGCGCTGATGGATGGCTGGGCGCGCGCGGTGGGCCGGTCTAAATCCTGGGCAACATAAATTGTCATCATATTATCGAAATCGCCCGGTTTTACTTGAATTCACGCTGGAATTCGACCTCCGCGCAGGCGTATAATGACGCTTTTGGTGCGGTGCCGCAGCGCAATATTTGTATAGACAACTTGATTGTCGAAAATGCATCGGCGTGGGCGCCGTTGCCGGCTAGCAAATTTGAAGTTGTAGTTATTAAAAGGTTGCACATTCCCCGTCATCGCGCTGCTGGCGCGACATTCGACCATTCCCCGATTAAACCACCCCACTTTCGACGCCATTTGTCCGCCTGTTGACTAGTTGTCAATTTGGCACTTCAATGTTGGCGCTTTGCAACTATATGCAAATATTTCAATTATTTTGCCGATTCATTTTCACCGCTTTAGTGCAGGCATACACATGTGTGCAGATGAGGTAGCACATTCACAGTCTTTCATAAGTACTTAATTTGTCGAACTATTTTATTTCTAGCTGGCTTCAAGGAATTGCGCTAAGTCCTTAATTTCATTACTAAAATCGCTGTTTCGTTTGCCTGAAAGCGCTTGACCGCTATTCTCCCATCCTCTAAAGTGGGCATCTGTGTGAAAAAGTGTCTTTTTGTGGGAAATTTCCTCTGACTTAGCGGCGGGGGAGATGAAAACCGGAAAGGCGCCGCTCACGCTCCGCTAACCATACTGAGGTCAAAAGGTAATCCCGTGTTTCAAGGCGCGTCCGCAATCAATCTCGATGCAAAAGGCAGGATGTCCATCCCTGCCAAGCACCGTGACGCGCTCTCGATCCAATGCGAAGGCCGCCTCACCCTGACCCGCCATCCCGATGGCTGCGTCATGCTGTTCCCCCGCCCGGTGTGGGAACAGCACCGTCAACAGATTGCCCAGTGGCCGATGCAGGCCCGCGCGTGGCAACGGATATTCCTCGGTTATGCCACCGACGTCGAAATGGACACGGCCGGCCGCATCCTGATTTCGCCCGAGCTGCGCGCCGCCGTCGGCCTGGAGCGCGAAGTCATGATGATGGGCATGGGCTCACATTTCGAAATCTGGGATGCCGCCAAGCAGGCGGAAAAAGAGCAGCAGGCGATTGAAGCCGGCACCCCCGATGTACTCGCCAATTTCTCTTTCTAAGGTCCCGTGATGACATCAACACCGGTGCCTGAATTTCAGCATCGTACGGTGCTGCTCGACGAAGCGGTCGACGCCCTGGCGCTCGTCGGCGCGCGCGCCGACGGCGTCTACGTCGACGGCACCTTCGGCCGCGGCGGCCATTCGCGCCTGATCCTGTCGAAGCTGGGCGCCAACGCGCGCCTGATCGCCTTCGACAAGGACCCGCAGGCCATCGCCACCGCCGAACAAATCGACGACCCGCGCTTCACCATCGTCCACGACAGCTTCGCCACGATGACGGCGGCGCTGGCCGAACGCGGCGTGGGCCAGGTCGACGGCATCCTGCTCGACCTGGGCATCTCGTCGCCGCAGGTGGACGACGCGGCGCGCGGCTTCAGCTTCCGCAACGATGGCCCGCTCGACATGCGCATGGATACCACGCGCGGCATGTCGGCGGCGGCGTGGCTTGCCACGGAAACCGAACAGACACTGGAAAAGGTGATCAAGGAATATGGGGAAGAACGGTTTGCTTTTCAGATTGCAAAGGCGATTGTTGCTCGCAGGGCAGTCGAACCAATTTCAACCACACGACAGCTTGCCGGTATCGTGGCAGGCGCGGTCAAGACTCGGGAGAAGGGCAAGGACCCGGCCACCCGCACATTTCAAGCTATCCGGATTTTCATCAATAAAGAGCTTGAAGACCTCGAAGTCGGTTTGAACCAGGCCTACGCCAGTCTGGCGCCGGGCGGCATCATCGCGATCATCAGCTTCCATTCGCTGGAGGACCGCATGGTCAAGCGCTTCTTCGCGTCCAAGGCCAATGTCGAACAGCCGGACCGGCGTTTGCCGATCCGCGCGGTCGATTTGCCGCAGCCGGAGATCAAACTGCTGGCCAAGATGAAACCGTCCGACGCCGAAGTCGACGCCAATCCGCGCTCCCGCTCGGCGGTGATGCGGGTGGCGCGCAGGTTGCCGCTTCCCGCCGTCGGCGAGGGGGCGCTATGAGCGGCAAGATCAACCTGGTGCTGACGGCGCTGCTGGTCGGCTGCGGCCTGTCGCTGGTCAATGCCCAATACCAGGCGCGCCACCTGTTCATCGAACTGGAACGCGCGCAGTCGCAGGCGCGCCAGCTCGACATCGAATGGGCGCAGCTGCAGCTCGACCAGTCGACCCTGGGCAAGCACGCGCGCATCGAGGAGATCGCGCGCCGCGACCTGGCCATGACGCCGCTGACGGCGGCGCGCACGCAGTACCTGACGCCGGAGGCATCCAAATGAGCCGCGGCAGCAATGCGAGCACCTCGCGCGTGGCACGCTCCAAGGGCGTGCCGTTCTCGAAGAACCCCGTGCTGGCGGTGCGTCTGCCGGTATGGCGTTCGCGCGTGGTGCTGTTCGTGTTGTTTGCCGCCTTCGCCGCGCTGGCCGGGCGCGCCGTCTGGCTGCAGGGCGTGTCGACCCAGTTCCTGCAAAAGCAGGGCGAGATCCGTTACGCGCGCACGCTGGACCTGCCGGCCACGCGTGGCAAGATCACCGACCGCGAAGGCCAGGTGCTGGCGTCGTCGGTGCCCGTCAAGGCCATTTGGGCGATCCCGGACGACGTGCAGAACGCGCCCGCCGACAAATTGAAACAGCTGGCCAAGCTGCTCGACATGAGCAACGCCGAGCTGCAGAAAAAACTCGACTCCGATCGCGGCTTCGTCTATCTGAAGCGCCAGGTCGAGCAGGATGTCGCCGACCAGATCCTCAAGCTGGGCATCGACGGCGTGCAGACCCGCAAGGAATACAAGCGTTTCTACCCGCAGGGCGAAGTGACGACCCACGTGGTGGGCTTCACCAACGTCGAGGACGTGGGCCAGGAATCGATGGAGCTGGCGCAGCAGAAAACCCTGGTCGGCCAGCCGGGCAGCCGCCGCGTGATCAAGGACCGCCTGGGCCACATCGTCGAGGATATCGAATCGATCCGCGAGCCGCACGACGGCAAGGACCTGACGCTGTCGATCGACAGCAAGATCCAGTACATCGCCTTCACGCAGGTCAAGGACGCGGTCGAGAAATTCCACGCCAAGGCCGGCGCCGCCGTGGTGCTCGACGTGCACACCGGCGAAGTGCTGGCGCTGGCCAACTGGCCCACCTACAACCCGAACGACCGCTCCAAGCTGACCGGCGAGCAGCTGCGCAACCGCGTGATGACCGACACCTTCGAGCCGGGTTCGTCGCTCAAGCCGTTCACCGTGGGCCTGGCGCTCGACGAGGGCCGCGTCAAGCCGCACACCATGTTCGACACCGGCAACGGCTCGATGGTGATCGGCGACCGCGTCATCCACGACACCCACCCGCACTACATGATCGACGTGCAGGGCATCATCCAGAAGTCGTCCAACATCGGCACCTCCAAGATCGCGCTGGGCATGCCGGCGCAGGACATGTGGGAGATGTTCACCAAACTCGGTTTCGGCCAGCAGCCCAAGTGGGGCTTCCCCGGCGCCGTGGCCGGCCGCGTGCGTCCGTACAAATCGTGGCGGCCGATCGAGCAGGCCAACATGAGCTTCGGCCAGGGGATCTCGGTGTCGCTGATCCAGCTGGCGCGCGCCTACACGGTCTACGCGCGCAATGGCGACATCATTCCGCTGTCGTTCCAGAAAGTGCACGAAGCGCCGCACGGCACCCAGGTGGTCAGCGCCAAGACGGCGGCCGAGATGCGCGAAATGCTGGAGATGGTCACCTTGCCGGGCGGTTCGGCCGTCAAGGCGCAGGTGCCCGGCTACCGCGTGGGCGGCAAGACCGGGACCGCGCAAAAGGTCGTCGGCGGCCGCTATTCGCACACCAAATACATCGGTAACTTCGTCGGCATGGCGCCGATGTCGGACCCGCGCTTCATTATCGCCGTCATGATCGACGAACCGGGTGGTCCGGTGCACGTCGGCGGCGACGTTGCCGGCCCGGTGTTTTCGGCGCTGGCGGCCCAGGCCCTGCGCGCGAAGAACATCGCGCCGGATTCGGACCTGACCCATATCATCATTCCTGAGTCAGCAGCACAGGAGAACATGTGACGACTTCCAACCTCGACCCGATGGCGGATTTGCTAGCCATTGCAGCGGCGATCCGCAAGCTGGCGCCGAACGCGCAGCTGTCGTCGGATTCGCGCCGCATCAAGCTGGGCGATGTGTTTTTTGCTTTCGCAGCCGACGCTGCCAACGGCGCCGACGGCCGCGCCTTCATCGGCGGCGCCATCGAGCAGGGCGCCGCGCTGATCGTGCTGGACCCCGCCGGTTTCACCTGGAACGACAGCTGGAGCGTGCCGTACATCGCCGTCGACAACCTTAAACAGCAAGCCGGCCCGATCGCGCACGCGTTCTACCAGCAGCCGGATGCGGCGATGTTCACCGTCGCCGTGACGGGCACCAACGGCAAGACCTCCAGCGCGGTGTGGCTGGGCCAGGCCTTGTCGCGCGGCGCCG
>DATMSN010000476.1:0-3949 GCA_035565375.1 Duganella sp.
GTTGCGCCTGCCGAAGATGTCGGTGCGGCCTTAACGATCAGGGCCATGATGCGCCGCCGGCGCCAGCCGGCGGCGCGACGTCAGCAGCGAAGCGATCCCCACTGCGGCGTGCTCTCGGGTTCCACCATGACCACTTCGACACCGGCGAGCTCAAGCGACCGGACCGCCTCCTCGGGCGCGCCGGTGTCGGTGATGACGCATCTGACACGGTCCAAGGCGCACAAGATCAAGCCCGCCTTGGACGCGAACTTGGAGCTGTCGGCCAGCACGATCAATTCCTCGGCCTGGGAGATCAGTTGCGCCTCGGCGCGGATCAGCAAGGGATCGTCCTCGAGCAGGCCGCGCGCCGATATGCCATGAACGCCAAGAAACATCCTGGCGGCGTAATGATGCTGGCTGACGAGATTCTCAAACGGGCTGAGCACCACGTTCTGTTCCCGGTACACCTTGCCGCCGGTGAGCGACACTTCGTTCTCGCTCGACCGGCTCAGCCGCGCGGCCATCGGAAAGGAGTTGGTCAATATCTTGAGCCGGGTGTCGGTCAGGAATTCGGCCATCATGTAGGTGGTGGTGCCGCCATTGATGATGATCGAGCCGCTGTGCCCGCACATGGCGGCCGCGTGCCTGGCGATGGCGCGTTTCTGGGCGCCGGCCGCGTCGATGTTTTCCTCGAACGTCGGGCCGCCGTCGCCGAACGCGCGTTGTTCGGTCGGCAGATGGGCTGCGCCGCCGCGCACGCGCCGCAACAGCTTGTGCTCCTCCAGCCAGGCGATGTCGCGCCGCACGGTGCAAATCGAGGAATGGAGCATGCCCCCCAGCTCTTCCACACTGGCTTGCTGGTGCTTGGCGAGCAACTTCAATAGGCCTTGACGGCGTTTCTGTCTCATCATGTTTGTCTCCTGCTTAGTAGGGATCGGCCGCGCCGCCCCGATCCGCCGCCGTCGCGCGCGGCGGGGCGGTATCAGGGGCGGCGTCATGATGGTCGGGCTTCGCGCCGGGATAGGCATCGTCCGTTCGGACCAGTGGCCATGCGCTGCGGTGGGGCCGGCTTCGGCGGCCTATTTTTCCGCGTAGGAAAGACCTAGCACGCCATTTAACAAGATGCGCACCAGTTCGCTTTGGCGGGTCACGCCGGCCTTGGAAAAGATGGCGCGCAGGTGGGCGCGCACCGTGTTGCGTCGGATACCGAGCTTTTCGGCCGCCTCGTCCAGGCTCAGGCCGTTGACCAGCTCGATGGCCAGATTGGCCTCGGCCGGCGTGAAGTCGAACAGCTGGCGCGCGATGTCCTGCGCCGCGCAGGCCAGCGCGTCCGGGTCGCGCAGGAAGATCGCGTACGCCGGCTGCGCCCTGGCTTCGGATTCCTCCACCAGCGGGATGCTGCGCACCACGGCGGCCAGCTTGCGCCGTCCCAGGGGCCGGCTCAGCGACATCGCCGTGACCGTTCCCGGATACTCGTGCGCGCTGCCCAGCAAACGGCGCAATTCGCGCGTGTCGGCCGGCGTGCAGCCCTCCAGCTGCCGCTCGACCAGCTTGACGCCGTCGCCGCCGTTGAGCATATGGCAGGCGACCGGATTGGCCCGCAACAGTTGATACGTCTCGTCGAGCACGATGACGCCGATGTTGAGCCGGTCCAGGCCCTCCTCGTAGATCTCGCGCTCGGATTCGTTGCGGTTGACCTGCGCCGCCAAGGTCATCGCCTGTTTGATGTGCGGCACGAACACGGCCAGGCGGCGCTGGTCGTCGCGCGTGAACGGCGGCAGGTCCAGCGTCCGGTGCAGCCGCAGGCGCGACACCGTGCCGGCACGCGTGGTGATATTGACGCCCATGATGCGCCGGGCGTCGGACACCATCAAATGTCTGAGGAAATCGTGGTTGAATTCGCAGGCGAGCCACTGTTCCTCGCTCATCACGTCGGCGACGGTGAGCACCTGCTCGGGCGGCAATTCCAGGAACGGGTCCAGCTTGTACCACACGGAGCGGTATTCCAGCTCCGTCTTGGCGTGGCTCGGCAGGCACACCAGATACCCCAGATCGAGCGCCGTCGACGGCCGCAGCACGAAGGTCGCGTTGGTCACTTGAAAATACTCGACCAGCAACTCCAGACAGCTACGCCACGGTTCCTGCTCCTGCACCGAATGATAGATCGCCAGGATCAGCCGATTGGGCAAGTCCGCACCGTTATCGGACATCCGCCCACCCGAGGGCGGCGCTACCAGTTGATTCATCACGGGGACCTCGGAGCGTACCCGGCTTCGGCGCACCGCGCTGGCGACGGGCCTGGCCGATGTTGGAAAGTAGTTGCTTGCAGTCTAGCACAGGCCGGCGGTCCGGCGACAGGGCCGGCCTCCGCTCTAACCGTGCACCCCGCCGTCAATGCGTATCGATTGACCGCTCAGATAGGCGCCGTCGCCGGACGCCAGCATCGCGACCACCGAGGCGACCTGATCGGACTCGCCGAAGGTGCGGTCCGGGCGCGCCAGATTCATGAACAGACGCATGTCGGCGTCCTCCACCGGGATCGCCGCCATCGATTGGAACATCGGCGTCTGTATGCCACCGGGTACGATCGCGTTGACGCGCACGCCGCGCAGCATGTATTCCTTGGCCAGGGCCTGCGTCAAGCCCAGCACGCCGCCCTTGCTGGCGGAGTACGCCGCCATGTAGGGATGGCCGAATTGCGCCGCCGTCGAGGCCGCGTTGACGATGTTGCCACCCGACTGTTCCAGATAGGGCAAGGCTTCACGGCAGCAGAGAAAGGTGCCGAGCAGATTGACCTGGATAAGCTCCATGAACTGATCGACCGTCGTGTCCGTGGTGCGGCTGGCGCGCAATATGCCGGCCATGTTGATGAGCACGTCAAGCCCGCCGCCGGCAAACCCGGCCACCAATCGCTTGACCGCCGTCTCGTCGGCGACCGACGCCTCGACCCAGCTGGCCGCGCCGCCATAACCGGCCGCCGCGTTGGCATCGGCCACCGATTCCATCAGGCCTTGCTGATTGACATCGACCGCCAGCGCCACCGCGCCCTCCCCGACCAGGCGCCGGACGATGGCGCGCCCCATGCCGGAGCCGGCGCCGGTGACAATGACACGCTTGCCCTGGAAACGCGGAGCCAGGACGGCGGATAAGGTTTGGGCCACGATATTCTCCTCGATATGGATAGTGATCATAAACGATCGGCCGGCGCTGGCGGTGATCGCTACGGGTGCTCCACGACGCCGTCGCGCCCGGGAGCCGACGTAGTCTCGTTGCAAACCTGGCGGACGACATCGCACGAACGGACTAGCCAGGCCGGAGGCCACCTAGTCCAATCGAACGATGCCCACGCCCGGGGCCACTCCATAATGGTCCCACCCCGGCGCTGGCGCGCCCCGATCGCCCGCGGCCGGGTATCACACGGAGTTTATAGATGAATACACGCGGTCTACCATGCTCGCCGGTTTCAAATATCAGCGAATGGCCCTCGCTGGATGCACGCGCCTTGCGCGCCGCGCTCGAACGCCTCACTACCTCGACCGCCCTGATCACCGCCAGCGGCCCGGACGGAGACTTGATTGGCGCCACCGCCAGCAGTTTCAATTCCATCTCGGACAACCCGCCGCTGGTGTTGTGGAGCTTGTCCCGCGCCGCCGACGCGGTGGCGGTGTTCAGCAACGCGGCACACTGGGCGGTGCATGTCCTGTCCCCCGGCCAGTCCGACCTTCACGCGCGGCTGACCCGGGCGGAGCACGGACGATTTGACGGTGTCGCGTTCGAACGCGGCATCGAGGGCGTGCCGCTGCTGGACGGCTGCCTGGCGCGCTTCGTTTGCCGCGGCGTTCACGCTTACGAGACCCCGGATCACCTTGTTCTGATTGGCGAGGTTGTTCAACTCCAGCACAACGACATGCCCGCGCGGGCGCGGCATGACAGCCAGGCGGCAAATGGCGACGACGGCGGCCCTGCGGCC
>DATMSN010000477.1:0-3980 GCA_035565375.1 Duganella sp.
CGCGGGCGGCTTGCGCGGTGACGGCTCGACCGTGGCCGTGATCGGCACCGGCGCCGACCGCATCTATCCCGCCGGCAACGACAAACTCGCGCGCCGCATCGCCGAGGAGGGGTGTATCGTCAGCGAATACGGGCTGGGCACGCCTCCGCTGCGCGACAATTTTCCGCG
Organism: Duganella sp.; assembly: GCA_035565375.1. Taxonomy (GTDB): domain Bacteria; phylum Pseudomonadota; class Gammaproteobacteria; order Burkholderiales; family Burkholderiaceae_D; genus Rugamonas. Next base: position 169 of record DATMSN010000477.1, read on the forward strand.
CCGCAATCGCGTCATCAGCGGGCTGGTGTGCGGGGTGCTGGTGGTGGAGGCGGCCGCCAAGTCCGGCTCGCTGATCACGGCGCGCCTGGCCGTGTCGCAGGGGCGCGACGTGTACGCGATGCCGGGCTCGGTCCACGCGGCCTTGTCCAAAGGTTGCCACCGCTTGATCCGCGAGGGCGCCAAGCTGGTCGAGACCGCCGCCGACGTGCTGGAGGATATGCACATGCTGGCCGAGGGCATGGCCGCCCGGCCGCTGGTCGACGACACGTTCGTCGACCGGGTGCTCGATGCCATCGGCGACCATCCGGCGCGCGCCGACACGCTGGCCGTCGCCCTGGGGCAGTCGGCCGCCGAGCTGCAGGGGCAGTTGCTGGCGCTGGAACTGGCCGGTTTGCTGGAGCGTTTGCCGGGCGGAATGTTCCAGCGCTTGCGCGTCTAACCAGCTGAATAAATAGGCAAGCTGCGCGGTACTTGTGTCCGATCTGTTTTAACTGATAGAGTAGAGCCATGTTCGACATCCTTGTTTATCTCTACGAGACTTATTACCGTCCCGATGCCTGCCCGGAACCGGCCGCATTGGCCAAGAAGCTGTCGGCTGTCGGTTTTGACGATGTCGAGATTTCCGAGGCCCTGGTCTGGCTCAACGACCTGACGGCCATGGCCGGCGTCGAACATTCGTTGACCGCCGCCTCGACCGGCACCCGCTTCTACGTCGAGGAAGAGCAGGACGTGCTCGGCACCGCCGCGATCGGCTTCATCCAGTTCCTCGAATCGGCCAAGGTGTTGTCTCCGCTGCAACGTGAAATCGTTGTCGAGCGGGCGCTGGCGCTGGAGGAGGCGCCCGTCACGCTGGGCAAGCTCAAGGTCATCGTGCTGATGTTGCTCTGGAGCCAGGGCAAGGAGCCGGACGCGCTGATGTTCGACGACTTGTTCGGCTCGGACGAGGACCAGGCGCCGCGCCTGCTGCACTAATAAACAACCGCCGGCGCGCCCGAGGGCGGCCGATTCCCGCCCTTTCGTTCCAAAAAGCAACACCTTCGCGCGTTTCCGCCGCCGCGCCGCCGCGCGGTTTGCTTGCGGTCCGGCCGACAACGCGCTTATCATTTGCGCTTTGACAAGACTGTCACACTCCGGCCTTGCCATCGGCGGCGCAAAAGTGCAGACTGCGGCGCGATCCATGTATGATGCGCATGCTATACCCACCCCAAGTGTTAAAAAACGAGATACGAAATATGACGAAAACCCTCATCATCGCCGAGAAGCCTTCTGTCGCGAACGACATCGCGAAGACGCTTGGCGGCTTCACCAAGCACGATGAGTACTTTGAGTCCGACGAGTACGTGCTGTCCTCCGCCGTCGGCCACCTGCTGGAGATCGCCGTGCCGGAAGAGCACGACGTCAAGCGCGGCAAATGGAGCTTCGCGCACCTGCCGATGATCCCGCCGTACTTCGCGCTCAACCCGATCGCCAAGACCGAGGCGCGCCTCAAGGTGCTCAACAAGCTGATCAAGCGTAAAGACGTCACCACCCTCATCAACGCATGCGACGCGGGCCGCGAGGGGGAACTGATTTTCCGTTTGATCGCCCAGAACGCCAAGGCCAAGCAACCGGTCAAGCGGTTGTGGCTGCAATCGATGACGCCCGGCGCGATCCGCGAAGGCTTCACCCATCTGCGCACCGACGAGGAGATGCTGCCGCTGGCCGACGCCGCGCGCTGCCGTTCGGAGGCCGACTGGCTGATCGGCATCAACGGCACCCGCGCGATGACCGCGTTCAACTCGAAAGAGGGCGGCTTCTACCTGACCACGGTCGGCCGGGTGCAGACGCCGACCTTGTCGATCGTGGTCGAGCGCGAAGAGAAGATCAAGAAATTCGTCGCCCGCGACTTCTGGGAAGTGCGCGCCGAGTTCGTGTGCGCCGCCGGCGTCTACGAGGGCCGCTGGCTCGACACCAAGTTCAAGAAGGACGACACCGATCCGGAGAAGCGCGCCGAGCGCCTGTGGAGCAAGGCCGCCGCCGACTCGATCGCCACGGCCTGCCGCGGCAAGCAGGGCGTCGTCACCGAGGAAGCCAAGCCGACCACGTCGATGGCGCCGGCGCTGTTCGACCTGACCAGCCTGCAGCGCGAGGCCAACTCGCGCTTCGGCTTCTCGGCCAAGAACACCTTGGGCCTGGCCCAGGCGCTGTACGAAAAGCACAAGGTGCTGACCTACCCGCGGACCGACTCGCGCCACCTGCCGGAAGATTACATGCCGACCGTGCAGCAGGCGCTGGAAACGGTCAAGGAAAACCCGAACTACCACCAGTTCGCCAAGCAGATCCTCGACAAGGGCTGGGTCAAGCCGAACAAGCGCATCTTCGACAACACCAAGATCTCGGATCACTTCGCGATCATCCCGACCACGATCGCGCCGAAGAACCTGTCCGAGCCGGAGCAGAAGCTGTACGACCTGGTCACGCGCCGCTTCATGGCGGTGTTCTTCCCGCCGGCCGAGTTCCAGGTCACCACCCGCTACACGGAAGTGTCCGGCCATCAGTTCAAAACCGAGGGCAAGGTCATGACCAACCCGGGCTGGCTGGCGATCTACGGCAAGGAAGCGTCGACCGACGATGACAAGGAAGGCAACGCCAACGGCAACCTGGTGCCGGTAGCCAAGGGCGAGAAGGTGCTGACCGACAAGGTCAACGCCAACGGCCTGGTCACCAAGCCGCCGGCGCGCTACACCGAGGCGACGTTGCTGTCGGCCATGGAAGGCGCCGGCAAGCTGGTCGAGGACGACGAGTTGCGCGACGCCATGGCCGGCAAGGGCCTGGGCACGCCGGCGACGCGCGCGGCCACCATCGAGGGCCTGCTGACCGAGCGCTACCTGCTGCGCGAAGGGCGCGAACTGATGCCGACCGCCAAGGCGTCGCAGTTGATGACGTTGCTGCGCGGCCTGGGCGTGAACGAACTGACCGCGCCGGAACTGACCGGCGAATGGGAATACAAGCTGTCGCAGATGGAAAAGGGCAAGATCTCGCGCGAGGAATTCATGCGCGAAATCGCCCAGATGACGCAGATCATCGTCAAGCGCGCCAAGGAATACGACAACGACACGATCCCGGGCGACTACACGACGTTGACGACGCCGTGCCCGAACTGCGGCAGCGTGGTCAAAGAGAACTATCGCCGTTTCGCCTGCACCAAGTGCGATTTCTCGATGAGCAAAACGCCGGGCAGCCGCCAGTTCGAGATCGAGGAAGTCGAACAGTTGCTCAAGGAACGCACGATCGGCCCGCTGCAGGGGTTCCGCTCGAAGATGGGACGTCCGTTCGCGGCCATCCTGCGCATCGTGCGCGACGAGGAGATCAAGAATTTCAAGCTGGAGTTCGACTTCGGCCAGAACGACGACTCGGAGGACGCGGAAGCGGTCGACTTCACCGGCCAGACGCCGTTGGGGCCTTGTCCGAAGTGCGCCGGCGGCGTGTACGAAATGGGTCTGGCGTATGTTTGCGAAAACAGCGTCGCCAAGCCGAAGACGTGCGACTTCCGCAGCGGCCGCATCATCTTGCAGCAGGAGATATTGCCCGAGCAGATGGCCAAGCTGATCAACGAAGGCAAGACCGATCTGTTGCCGGGTTTTGTTTCGCAGCGCACGCGCCGTCCGTTCAAGGCCTTCCTGGTCAAGGGCAAGGACAACAAGATCAGTTTCGAGTTCGAGGAACGCAAAGCCAAAGCGCCCGCCAAGGGCAAAGCGGCGGCGGTAGCGGACGAGGGCGCCGACGGCGCCGCGACCGAAGCGGCGCCGGCCAAGAAAGCGCCGGCCAAGAAG
>DATMSN010000478.1:0-2044 GCA_035565375.1 Duganella sp.
GCTGGGCCCGACCGGCGGCGCGATCCGTCAGCAGCCGCTGGATGCCGGCCGGGTCACCGGCAGCGTCGACATTCCGCAGCCGGTCGGCGAGGCACAGGTGACCGTGCGCTCGCTGGAACCCAGCAGCGTGGTTGGCCAGTACCGCATCCGCTTCAGCGACCTCGACGTGAATGGCGACGGTTTCATCAGCCGCGAGGAAGCACAGGCCAATCCGGCGCTGGCCGACGAATTCAATTCGCTGGACCGCAGGCACCGCGGCAAGCTGGACCGCACCGACCTGGCCGGCTGGCTGGTGGATTGAAAAAGGGGACGGAGGGGATTAAGTCGTATGTGCACAAACGACTTAATCCCCTCCGTCCCCTTTTTGCGATCAGCCCTTGGTGGCCTTGAACGCCACGCGTGCAGCGGCGAGGGTGGCCTCGATCACCGCATCGTCGTGCGCGCTGGACAGGAAACCGGCCTCATACGCCGACGGTGCCAGGAACACGCCCTGGTCCAGCATCGCGTGGAAGAAGCGGTTGAACGCCGGAATATCACAGGCCGTGGCCTGCGCATAGGTCTCCACCTTTTCGTCGGTGAAGAACAGACCGAACATCGCGCCCACGCGGGTGGTGGTCACCGCCACGCCAGCTTCGGCGGCGGCCGCTTCCAGGCCGGCGCACAGGCGTGCGGTGCGTTCGGCCAGGTCGTCGTGGAAACCCGGCTGCTGGATCAGTTCCAGCATCGCCAGGCCAGCGGCCATCGCCACCGGGTTGCCGCTCAGCGTGCCAGCCTGGTAGATCGGGCCGGCCGGGGCGATCTGCTGCATCAGCTCGCGGCGACCGCCGTACGCACCCACCGGCATGCCGCCGCCGATGATCTTGCCGAACGTGGTCAGGTCCGGGGTGATGCCGTAGTGCGCCTGCGCACCGCCGAGGGCGACGCGGAAGCCGGTCATCACTTCGTCGAAGATCAGCAGCGCGCCGTGTTTCGTGCACAGTTCGCGCAGGTGCTGCAGGTAGCCCTCGCGCGGCGGGATGCAGTTGGCGTTGCCGACCACCGGTTCGATGATCAGGCCGGCGATGTCATCGCCCTGCTGCTCGAACAGCGCAGTGGCCGCTTCGAAGTCGTTGTAGGGCAGGGTCAGGGTCAGTTCGCTCAGCCCGGCCGGGACGCCCGGCGAGGTCGGCACGCCCAGGGTCAGCATGCCGCTGCCGGCCTTGACCAGGAACGAGTCGCCGTGGCCGTGATAGCAGCCTTCGAACTTGACGATGCGGTTGCGGCCGGTGGCGCCACGCGCCAGGCGGATCGCCGACAGGGTGGCCTCGGTGCCGGAGTTGACCATGCGCACCATCTCGCACGAGGGCACCAGGCGGGTGATGGTCTCGGCCATGGTCACTTCGGCCGCGCATGGCGCGCCGAACGACAGGCCGTTGTCGATCGCCTTCTTCACCGCCTGGCGTACCGCCGGGTGGTTGTGGCCGACGATCATCGGGCCCCAGGAGCCGACGTAGTCGATGTAGCGGTTGCCGTCGACGTCGTACAGGTAGGCGCCGTCGGCGCGCTCGACGAAGAACGGTTCGCCGCCGACCGACTTGAACGCGCGCACCGGCGAATTGACGCCGCCCGGCAACAGCTGCTGGGCGCGGGAGAACAGGGCGTGGGACTGGTCGTGGTTCATGGGGGAATATCCTGGGCGTTACGCGAACTGGGCGAGGAAGGCGCGCTGGGTCGCGACCGGATCTTCGGCGGCGAACACGCTGCTGACCACGGCGACCAGATCGGCGCCGGCGTCGATGATGGGACCGACATTGTCCGGCGTCAGCCCGCCGATCGCCACCCGTGGCACGCCCAGTGCGGCGCTTTGCCGCAGCAGGTCGGCATGGGCGCGGCTGGTGGTGATCTTGGTGGTGGTCGGGAAGAACGCGCCGAAGGCCACGTAGCTGGCGCCGGCAGCCACGGCCTTCTCGGCATTGGCCAACTGGTCGTAGCAGGAGGCGCCGATGATGGCGTCGGGGCCGAGCAGGGCGCGCGCGCTGGGGATGTCACCGTCGGTGCCGCCCAG
>DATMSN010000479.1:0-2349 GCA_035565375.1 Duganella sp.
CGAAGGCGTCGCGCACGGCATCGAGCACGTCGTCCGGCCGCAACAGCGCGGCTGCCTGGTCGCGGTCCAATAGCAGCAGGCGGGCGTTATCTGGCATCGTTGTACACCGTGGCGCGGGAGACGTTCAAATAAGCGGCGACGATTTCCATCGCGCGCCGCACATCGCTCAATCCTGATTCCTTCAGCTCGCGCATCAGCGCCTTGCGCTCGTCGGCCTTGAGCGCGCGCGGCGTGGTCGCCAGCCGCGCCGCGAACTGGTCGATGCGGGCGCGGATGGCGTCGGCGCCGGCCGGCTCCAGCGTCTCGCTGACGCCGGCGGCGGCGTTGACGCTGCCGAACTGCGTCAACAGGCTGTTCAAGCTGCGGAACACCGTCAAATCAACGTTCATGCACAGCGCCGCGACGTATTGCCCCTGACTGTCCTTGATGCCGATCGAGGTGCTCTTGGCCAGCCGGCCGTCGGCGAACGTGTTCGGGTAGTTGGCGATCACCTGCGCGAAGTCCGGATCGGCCGCGCGCGCCAGTCCCAGCTCGGTGGCCGACGCGCCGACGCTGCGGCCCGACAGGTTGTTGTGGATGGCGAGAATGGCGTGCTCGGGCTCGAGCAAATCGTGCAGCACGACCTCGCAAAACGGCGCCAGGGTCTGGCCCAGGCCGTCGGCGACCTGCTTCAGCTGCGCCAGCAGGTTTTGCTGTTCGGGTGTCTTTTTCATCTGCACATATTATCTTGTTTTAGATAATTTGTGTAATTCGATACAAAATAGTACGACCGGTCATTTATTTGCTACACTCGTCGAACAAAAAATCACCCTTGGAGACCACCATGAAATTTGCCGCATTCGCCATCACCGCGCTGCTCTCGATCGCCCCCTTGGCCCCCGCCTTCGCCGCCGACACCCCCGTCGGCCTGTGGAAGAACATCGACGACGAGTCCGGCAAGCCGAAGGCGCTGATCCGCATCACCGAGAACGAGGGCGCGTTCCAGGGCCAGATCGAAAAGCTGTACCGCGAGCCGAACGAAGACCAGAACCCCAAATGCGACAAGTGCGAAGGCGCGCGTAAAGACCAGCCCATCGTCGGCATGGTGATCCTGTCGGGCCTGAAAAAGGACGGCGAGGAATTCAACGGCGGCGAGATCCTCGATCCGAAGAACGGCAAGGTCTACAAGGCCAAGATGCACCTGACCGACGCCGGCAAAAAACTCAACGTGCGCGGCTACATCGGCATGCCGATGCTGGGCCGCTCGCAGGTGTGGGTGCGCCAGGACTGACGTCCGCCGCACGCCGACAAACCGGCCGGGCGCCGGTTTTTTTTCGCCTTCATTGACAAAATAATATTGGCTTGAGATAATTATTATTTACACAATAAAAGGTAGCCATGAAGCAACTCTTCGCCCTCCTCCCGCTCGCCTGCCTGCTGTGCAGCCCGGCATACGCGACCCGCTATACTTTTGAATACACGGCAAAAGTGCGCACCATCGCCGAGACGCCGGATACCTTCGGCATGGGCGAGCGCGTCGCGGTGCAGTCGACCACGCTGCCCGGCGCGCAGATTTCGGTCAATGACGTCGTCAAAGGCGTGCTCAGCTATGATTCGGACATGCCGAACTACGGCGTGGACAACTCCTGGGGCCTTTCGCGGGTGAGTTACGACACGTCCGGCGTGAGGCTGACCGCGAACTTCGCGCCGTCCAACTTCGGCTTCACGCCAAACAGCTATATCTGGGCGTTGCAGACCACCTCACCCGACAGCGCCGACTCCTTCTCGGTCGGCGCCTATCGCTACGCTGCGGGCGGCGCTTCGCAAGAGGTGCTGTCGCTCTCGTTCACCGACGACACCCACACCAAGCTCGACGTGTCGGTCGTTCCCGGCTCGGTGCTGACCTCGCTGGCGATAGTCGATGGCCTGCACTACGAATTCGGCGGCGCCGCCGGCCGCGCCTACATCAACAGTGAACTGACGTCGCTGACATTCATTACCCCCGTGCCGGAACCGGAAACCTACGCGATGCTGATGGCGGGCCTGGCGCTGATCGGCTGGCGCGGCCGCCGCGCCGGCAAGGGCAACAAGTAAGGGCGACAAGTAAGTCCCGGCGCGGCGGCGTCTGAGGTTTTATTTCCACAAGGTTTCCTGATATCAATGTGCTGTGCGTGCTAACGCACATACCCCATCCGGGTGGGCATGACATCGTGGTCTATCGGTGCGCGGCAATCCGCGCGCTCGTAGTTATCCCACCGGTTTCAGCACAAAGGAAACACCATGACTATCCTGCAGAGATACACCAAGACGCTATTCTGTTCCATCGGCTTCCTCGCCACCGCCCTGCTGGCGGGCTGCGGCGGCGGCGAC
>DATMSN010000480.1:0-12106 GCA_035565375.1 Duganella sp.
CCGGCGGCTTTCGCGCACCGCTGCTGCTGATGGCCGGCTGCGCCGCAGTGGCCCTGCTCGACGTCCTGCTGCGGATGCCGGAAACCCGGCCGCTTTCCGTCAAGACGGCGCCGCGCCGCTCGACGCTGCGCGACTGGAAGCTGATGCTGCGCGACCGCACCTTCGTCGCCTACACCGCGTTGACGGCGGCCAGCTACACCGGCCATTACCTGTTCCTGGCGATGTCGCCGTTCGCGCTGATCGGCGAGCGCGGACTGACGGCGCTGGAATACGGCTACATGCTGTCGGCCAGTTCAGCGGTGCATCTAGGCGCCAACTTCGTCTGCCGCCGCTGGCTGAAGCAGGCCGGCATCCGCGCCACGCTGCGCAAGGCCGGCGCCGCCACATTGGCCGGCGGCCTGGGACTGGCGCTACTGCAGCTGGCGGGCGTGCACGGGGCGTGGGCGATCATCGTGCCGCAGTGGTTTTATATGTTCGGCCACGCCATGCACCAATCGTGCGGACAGGCGGCGGTGTCGGCGCCCTTCCCCCAGTGCGCGGGGACGGCGGCGTCGCTGTCGGGCTTCGTGCTGACGTTGATCGCCGTGCTGGCCGGCGAGCTGCTGAAGTTGAATATGACGGTCGGCGCGGCGGCGCTGGCCTACGGCATGGCGGTCTGCGCGATCGCCACCGCCACCGTCGCCTGGGGCTGGGTGCAGCGCGACGGCGAGATCGACGTCACAAGAAGAAGTGCCGCTTGAGCGGCAAGGCGGCCGCGCCGATGGCCGCCGCGTCGCCGCGCGTCTCGGCCGCCACCACCAAGGCCTGCGGACGCTGGATGCCTCGGCGCGGCTGGTTGTCGATGCGGATATGCGGTATCAGCTTGTCGGCCAGCGCGCGCGGCATGCGCCCTCCGAGCACGATCAATTCCGGATCGAAGATGGCGATGATGGCCGACGTCACCAGCGACATGCTCGGCGCCACCGTCTCGATCCAGCGATCGACGCATGGCCACGACGGATCGAATTCCGCCAGCAGCTGGTAAATCGTCTCGACCCGGTGGCCGTCCTCGCAGCGCATCTCGCGCAGCAGTTCCAGCGTCGGCCTGGGCAAACCCTGCATCGGCAGCATGCCGGCGAATTCGCCCGCGTTGCCGTGCATGCCGCGCAGGCAATCGCCGTCCGACACCAGGCCGCCGCCGAAACCATGGCTGAAATACAGGTAGGCGAAATGCCGGTGCTCCCGGCCCAGGCCCAGCAGGCTCTCGCCGATGGCGGCCGCGTTGCCGTCGTTGTCGATCCAGACCGGATAGCCAAGCTCGCGCTCCAGATAGGTATCGAGTTCGATCAGCGCCAGGTCGTCGAGCGGCTGCGGCGGATTGAGTGGCGTGCCTTTGCCGATGAAGAAGCCGGTCATGGCGACGCCGATGCCGAACAGCCGTTCGCGCGCGCCGGGATGCGCGGCCAGCATCTTCGTCATTGCCTGTTTGAGGAAAGCGCTGAGCGAGGCGCGCGTGATCGGCGCCATCGGCTCGACGCGCTCGGTGACCACGGCGCCGGCGAAGTTGACCAGCACCAGCGTCACCGCGTCGGTGGCGATCGAGACGCCGACGCAGTAGGCGAAATCGGGCACCAGTTGCACCACCGGACTGGGTTTGCCGCGGCCGATGGAAACGGTGGCGCCGAAGCGCAGCAGGCCGCGCGCGATCAGGTCGTCGACCAGGCGCATCACCGATTGCGCGGTCAGGTCGGTCACGCGGGTCAGGTCGGCGCGCGTCATCTCACCCTGGCGGCGAATCAGGTCGAGGATCAGGCGCTCGTTCGGGCTGGCGACGAGCTGTTCGCGCTCGCCGCGCAGGAACCTGTCAGGCAGGTGGAATTTGGTGGACATGGGCGAAGTCGGCCTCGGCGGGGATGGCTTGTCATCAAGCGGAAATATAGCAATATTATACTCCGAGTGAGTTTCTAATCCTGCTTCTACGCCTTTCCAAGCATCCACGCAACGCTCCCGAGTGAAAATAAAGTTACTTTTTACAACCAACGCCAAGTTTTCCTTATTTTATAATTCACTCAGAGTTAATTAATAACCGATTTTCTGGAGATTTAAGTCATGACGCATCCCCGCTTCCACGCCGCCGCAGGCGCCCGTCCACTGCTGTTGTCCCTACTGGTGCTGGGCGTGACCAACGCCTGGGGCCAGACCGCAAACAGCGAGGCCGCCGCCCCGATACAAACGGTCGAAGTATCGGGCAAGGCGCTGGCGGTGCAAAAAGCCATCGCCGACAAACGCGACAAAGCGGTCATCTCGGACGGCATCTCGTCCGACGAAATCGGCTCCATCCCCGACTTCGGCCTCGGCGAGGCGCTCGAGCGCGTGCCCGGCGTCTCGATGATCCCCAACAACGGCCGTGGCGAAGCGCAGTTCATGACGCTGCGCGGCCTGAATCCCGACTACAACACCGTCACGCTCGACGGCGTCGCCCTGCCCGGCACCGAGACCACCCGCCGCACCGTGTCGCTGGACGTGATCCCCGCCTCGCTGGCCAAGCGCGTCAGCGTCTACAAGAGCTTCACGCCCGAGATGGAAGGCAACGCCATCGGCGGCATCACCGACCTGACCACCCGCTCGGCGCTCGACCGCACCGGCTTCCACGCCTCCGGGCGCGCCGACTACACCAGCTGGGACAAGCCCAAACTGCGCGGCGACAGTCCGTCCGGCCAGCTCGAAGGCACGGTCAGCAACACCTTCGGCGAGCGCCAGCAATTCGGCGCGCTGCTGTCGGCGGGCTACTACCGGCGCGTATCGAGCTCGCTCAACACCGCCGTCGACAGCTACAGCTACTTCCGCAACGCGACCAGCCAAACCAACGCCGCCAAGGTTAATCAGACCGGCAACGCCGTCGACGGCCTGGTGGCGATGCCGGACCGCCTGCGCTGGCTCAGCTACGACAACATCCGCGAGCGCCGCAACATCTTCGGCAAGTTCGACTACGACAACGACAGCGACTTCCGCGCCCACGTGAGCGGCGGCGTTTTCCAGCACATCAACGACGAGGACCGCCGCGCGCAATGGCTGCAGAACACCACCACTGCGGCGTCGGCCGTCACCCAGACCGGGCCGACGTCGGGCAGCGTGGCCAGCGGCCAGTCGCAGACCGATTACGCCAAATTCGACCAGAAGCGCGAACTGAAATACGTGGAACTGGGCGGCCAATACCAGCCGTCGCCGGCGCGGGTGATCGACTTCACGCTCAACGACGCGCGCGGCAGCTACCGGCAGGACGCCAGGCTGTACACCTTCGCCAGCGGCAACAGCGCCACCTTGGCCTACAAGTACGACTACGACACCGGCGAGGTGCCCGTCTTCACGCCGGCCAGCGTCGGCGCCTTCGGCAACGCGGCGCTGTTCAACCAGACCGAGAACACCACCCAACGCGAAACCAGCGACAACCGCACCCGTACCTTCAAATTGAGCATGGCCCACAACATGGCCGAAGGCGCCACCGGCTGGGGCTACAAGGGCGGTGCGCAGCTGCGCAAGCTGACGCAGGACTACGACTTCAATGAACTCAAATACGTGCCGGCGGCCGGCGCCACGATTTCGCTGTCGGCCGTCGGCGCCAGCGCGCAGTCGATCACGCCGTACAACAGCAACGGCCTGGGACTGCTGCTGGTCGATCCGCAGGCGGCGCAGCGCTACTTCGACGCCAATCCCGGCAAGTACGCGCTGGCGTCGACCAACACGCAAAACAGCACACAGCGCGACTTCGGCATCGGCGAGGACGTCGGCGCCGCCTACGCGATGGCGGCCTACCGCGCGCCGCGCTGGTCGGCGCTGTTCGGCCTGCGCTACGAAAACACCAGCCTCGATGTGAACACCTTCACGCCGTCGCCGGCCAACCAAAGCACCGTGTACGCGCCGGTGGCCGTGCACAAATCGTACGGCAACGCCCTGCCCTCGGCCAACCTCGCGTACGACATCGGCGAGGCGCTCAAGCTGCGCACCGCCGCCAGCCTGACCATCGGGCGGCCGACCTACGCGGCGCTGGGCCAGAACTCGACCAGCGTCACCGGCACCACCATCGCCCAGACGTTGGCCAATCCGAACCTGGAGCCGCGCAAGTCGGCCAACTACGACGCCTCGCTCGAATGGTATCCGACGCCGCGCGCGATGATATCGGCCGGCGTGTTCCACAAGGAGATCAGCAAGGAGATCGCCAACCTGACGTCGACCCAGAATCTCACCATCGGCAACGTGGTGTACCAGAACCAGGTCACGCAGGCGCAAAACGTCGGCGACGCCAGCCTGACCGGCATCGAACTGGGACTGGTCGACACCCGCTTCACGCAGTTGCCGGCGCCGTTCAACAACTTCGGCGCGTCGGTCAACTACACGCGGCTGTTGATGCAACCGTCGAGCATCGTCATGGCCGACCGCTCGAGCCGGGAAATGCCAGGCCTGATGGAATCGCCGAAGGCTATGCTGAACGCTTCGCTGCTATGGGGCGACGGCCCGTTCTCGGCGCAACTGAGCTACAACTGGACCGACAAGACGCTGATCTCGCTGTCATCGACCAACGCGGCGCAGGACGTGTACTACAAGGCCAGCGGCTACACGGACGCGCAGTTCAAATACATGCCGTCGAAGCAAGTCTCGTTGGTGCTCCAGGCCAAGAATCTGGGCAACACCCGCCGCGTGCGCGTGACCGGCACCGATCAGCAACTGCTGAACCAGGAAATCAACAACGGCCGCAGTTTCTACGCGGGCGTGACGATGGCGTACTAGCGCCAGCGCGACACACCGTGAGCGCCGGGGACGCAATGCTGCGGCGCAATATTATTTTTGTAGTTATGTCATGACTCGATTGAATAAAAACGCTTCCTTATGCTACTCTTCCGTCATCCACACTGAGCCCGCGCAGTAAAAACGGGGTTCGGCGACGCGACTGGTTGACATCAGATTGTCTTGTGCACTGCGGCAAGCAAGCTGGAAAACGGTGTTTCTTTCCTTTCAAGCGAGGGTCACATGGCAGAGTCAAGTTCGTTCGCACGCGACGGTCACTACATTGTTTGCACGCCCACGCGGTCCGAAGACGGTACCTATCGGCCGCGTTTCCGCATTTACCGGGGCACCACGTCCGCTTGCGAGGTGGTGTACGAACAGAACTACCCGTCGGAGGAATTCGGTTCGGCCGCCGACGCCAACCGCTATGCGGCCCAGCTCGCAACGTACTGGCTCGACCAGTGGCCGATCAAGGGCTCGTACATCCGCGCCACCGATGGCCGCGCGTTCTCGTACCTGGGCACGTACAGCGTCGGCCACGGCGCCGACTGGAACGCGCGTGTCTATTGCGATGGGGATTTGAAGGGAACGCCGAGCGGCGTGTTCGTCTACAATTTTTTCCGCCACACGAATATCACGCATGCGGCGGAAAACATGATCGTCGAATCGATCAATCACGGCATCGGCATCTGGGATTGACGCCGGTGCCGCCGGGGTGGACGCTTAAAACTTCGCCCGCACCCCGAACACCACGTTACGGCCCGGCAGCGGCGAGATATCCTTCAACACCGACGTCGACACGCGGATCTCGTCGTTGGTCAAATTCTTCGCCAGCAGGAACCACGTCAAATCATACGCGCCGACCTTCTGCGTGTACGACACATTGGCGTTGACCTGGTTATAGCCCGGCGTGTCGGTGCTCTCGAACGTCGCCAACCGGTCCTGCGATTGCGCATGCACCAGCGACAGGCCGGCGCGCCACTGCCCCATCTTGTAGCCGGCGCTGGCGCCCAGGCGGGTGGCCGGTTGCAGCGGCAGGCTGCCGCCCTGATCGAGCTTGCCGCGCGTGGTATCGGCGAACACCCGGCCCGACCAGCCGGCGCCGTGCGGATTGTATTCCAGCTCCGCCTCTGCGCCCTGGATGGTGGCGTCGGCCTGCAGGAAGATCCGCTGACGCAGTTCGTCGCCCGGATTGCCCTCTTCATCCACCAGTTGACCGGTGATCCGGCCGTAAATGAAATCGCTGACCTTGTTGCGGAACAGGTTGGCCTTCCAGCGCACCAGGCCCGTCGTCTTCTGCAACGACAGCTCGATATTGCGCGAGGTCTCCTTATTGAAATCGGCGTTACCGATATCGAAGGTGACGGTGGCGTCGTGCGGACCGGACGAATACAGCTCCTCGGTGGCCGGCGCGCGCTGCGCGTACGACAGCGTCGCGCCCAGGCCATAACCCGGCACGAACGGCCACATGCCGCCGACCGACGCCGACTTCAGATCGAACGAGCGGTCGACGCCGGTGACCGGCTTGCGCTTGACGCGCTCGACGCGCGCGCCGGCGTTGACGCGCACCACGCCGACTTCGGTCTCCTCGACCAGGAAGGCGGCGTTGGAGGTCGAATGCGTGACCGGCACCGTGTCCGGGCCGCCCGCCGCGCTCAGCGCCGAGAAGTGCGTGTTCTCGGTCTGCACGCCAAAAGTGCCATGCCAGCCGGCGACCGGCTTGTGCGTCAGCTCGACGCGCGTTTCCAGCGAACGGTTTTTGAAGATCACCTCCGGCTGGTTCTGGTCATTGAGCTCCGCGTGCTCGTAGTCCGTATAGCCGGCCTTGAACTTGAACGACTCGAACCCCGGCAGCGGCGCCTTGACCAGGCTGTCGATATCGTAGCGGGTCTGCTTTTGATCGATCTTCGAGCCTTCGTCGCTCGGAATGCCATACAAGTTGGTCAGGTGCGACACCGAGGCGCCGACGAAACCCCAGCTATCGACATACGAAGAGCCAACGCCGGCGTTGCGCTGGCGCGTCTCCGAATGCGGCAGGCGGCCGGACGCCGAATCCGGATCGTTGAGCACCCGGTTGCCGGGGATTTTATAGTCGTCGGTGTTGCGGGCGTTGCCGTCCACATGCCAGGCCATCTTGCCGACCGCGCCGTCCAGGGTGCCCGACAGATTGCGGCCGTCGTCGACCGTGCTGGCGCGCGCTTCCACCTGGCCGGTCAACTTCGGTTCCAGCGCGGTGGGGATACGTTCGTTGACGACGTTGACCAGGCCACCGATGGCGCCGGAGCCATACAGCAGCGCCGCCGGTCCGCGCAGGATCTCGATCTGCTGCGCCACCGCGCCCTCGGCCGCCACCGCGTGGTCGTTCGACAGGCCCGATACGTCGGACACCGCCATGCCGTTTTCCAGCATCTTGACGCGCGCCCCTTCCAGGCCGCGGATGATGGGGCGCGACGCGCCGGCGCCGAAGGCAGATGCCGACACGCCCAGTTCCTGCGACAGCGTCTCGCCGAGCGAGCTGCCGACCTTGTCGCGCAACTCGTCGCCGGCGAGCACCTTGGCCGGCGTCAGAATCTGGTCGTTGTCCGAATCGCCGAAAGGCGTGGCAGTGACGATCACGCGCGGAACGGCGGTGTCGGTGGACTTGTTGTCGGTCGATTGCGCGTGCGCCAGGGTGGACAGGGCGGACAGGATCGCGCTGGCTAGCAGCGTGCGTTGGATATTCATGGGTAAACCTCTAGCTAAAAAACATGACAGGTCGCACCGGGATCGACGAAGTCAGACCACGGTGACGCAAAATTCAGAACGGATTTTGGGTGTCAGGCCAGAGGGGGGGCGCGGGACTGGAAGACGCAAACGGTGCGCTCGCAGGCGGTCAACGTGGCCGGCGTGGCGATCACGCCGCCGCCGATGGCGACGACGGCGGTCGTCGTCGGCGCCGAGGTGATCGCCGCCGCCATCTGCGCGACGGAGACGCATTCGGCGCAGACCTTGTGCACCGCGACGCGTTTGCGGTGCTCGGCCTGTTCCTCGCTGCTGAAGGCGGTGTCCGACTGGCTTACACCGGTCCAGTGCGAATAGACGTGCGTCGCCCCGATCTGCTGCGTAAAGAGCAGCAAAAGCGCGAGGAACACATGAATGATCGGGCGGCGATGCATCGGTCGGAGTTGGCCGGTAAGGGAAAGAAGGCGTTATTCTAACCGCAACGCCAAAAAAAGGGGGCTCAGTCCTACATGCAAGCGACCCTCGCGCCGACAGCCGTCGAGCTCGGCAGTGAATAAGATGGGCTACACCACGGCGCCAACGCCGACTTGCTCGGCAATAACCACGCCGCTAACGGCATCCCGCTTCCTGCGCTCCGAGCTGCGCTGGTTCTCCGGCGGCGCGCTCAGTACTTTATAAACGATATGCCTCGGCACGCCGTGACTCATGGCGTATTCCGCTGCGGGCTGCAAACCTTCGTCAGCAAGGATCGTCAACGCTTCGTCGATGATATCGGCGGTAGCGGTGGGTTTTCGGCGGTCTGATAAGGGCATTTTTCAATTCCACTAAAACTATTTAACAGAATTAAGTGTACGCCGGACAACGCCATCCGTATGTTCGGCAGGTCACGCCGGCGGGATGGCGATAGGGCGGGTTCCACGACCGCCGTCCTCTGTATGTCAGCGCACGAAGCCGGCGTCATCGAGGACGGCGTTCCGGGTCAAGCTAGAACATGTAGGTCAGACTGAACCGCAAAGTCCGACCAAACAACGGCCTGGCCACGCCACGGTTGCGCGAACCGTCCGGCGACAACAGGTCGTTGAACAGCGGGTCCCCTTCGGTGAACGACAGCTGGTTGGTCAGGTTGGCCACGTGCAGGTGCGCACTCAAACGCTCGGTGATCTGGTATTGCGCGCCCGCGTTGATGATATGGTAGGACGGGAACAAGGTCACGTTGCTGTCGGAGGCCTCGGAGAACCGCGAGCCGTAGTACTGGTATTGCGCGTACAGGCTTACCGGCACGTCGGTCAGCGGCTTGAGGTCGTAAGACGGCATGAAGTTGAACATCACCTTCGGCAGCCGGCGCGGACGGCGTCCGTCCTCGCTGACCTGCACATAGTGATAGCCGGTGATCACGCCTTGCGCATCCTTGTCCTCCTGCGTGGTCGTGTAGCTGGCGCCTTTGACCTTGGGATTTTGCATCACCACGTTGCCCTTCAATTCCAGGCCCTCGACGGCGGCCGGACGCCACGACAGTTCGACTTCCGCGCCGACGTTCTGGATACCCCGCCGATAAAGCTGCGCCACGTCCGGGCAGGAGTTAATCTGCGTGACCCCGCCGGCGCTGGTGCATTGCGACGACTGGATATCCTTGTAGATGTTGACGGCGCTGCGCGGCGAGAACTTGTTATAGAACGCCGCCACGGACGCGCCGAAGCCCCGGGTCAGATACCGCAGGCCCATTTCGTACTGGCGGATATGCTCGACCGCGCTGATCTCCACCGTCTTGCCGTTGACGACAGTGGCCGTGGCGGTGGTCAGGTTGTTCAGATCCTCCAGGCTAGGCAGGCGGAAGGAATCCGAAGCCAGGCCATACACCGCAAGGGCCTTGCTGAAGCTGTAGTTACCGCCGAGCGACCAGCCGAAGCCGTGATACGTCTTGTTCAACGTCTGCGGTGCGCCCGGCAGGCTCACTTCATTGTCCGCCGTCGTATCCTGGGTCGAGCCGACGACCACATTGGCCGGCGTCAGATCGGTGATCACGTTGCGGTCGCGCCGCACGCCATCGGCTTTCAGGTTCTGCCAGCGCACGCCGGCATCGATCTTCAGCTTCTTGCCCATGGTTTCCCAGTGGTCGAGCAGATAGGCGGCGTTGCCGTCCCCCCGGATATCGCTGACAAAACCGCCCCATCCGGGCAGGATCGCCCCGCCCTGCGTCAGGCTCGGCCCGACCTGGTTGCCCTGCGCGTCCACGGCGATCAGGTCGACCGGGCGCGATTGGTTGGCCACGTCGCTGACCAACAACGCCTGCTGGAAGTTCGGCTTGTAGCTGTAGCGGCTCTTGTACACGCCCACGGTCAGATCGTGCGATCCTTTGAGCTCGAAGGACTTCTGCGTCTTCAGGTCGAGCGAGGTGCTGGAGGCGTCGACATCGGCGATGAACGGGATCATGAAGTTCAGGTTCGCCGAAGCCGGCACCGACGAGCCGTCGTTCAGATAGCGCCCCGCCACGCCGGTGGCCTTGGCGTACTTCTTGATGAAGTCATCGCGGCTGATGTTGGCGAAGGCGCCGCAGGCCTGGCTGCTCGGCACATTGAAGAAGCCAACCAGCTTGGCGTTATTGAGGTTGCAGGCCAGCGCCGCGCCGTGCGCCGGCGAGATCACGTCGTTCTGATAGCGGGCGTTGAGGAAGTTGGTCGACGTCGCCGTGTCATTGCCGGTGAAGACCGCGTTAAAGCCATTGCTGCCGGTCGTGTGCCGCAATCCGGCGGACAGCTTCCAGCCATCCCGCAACTCGTGCGATCCGCTCAGCGTGAACATCTTGAAATCCGGATGGATGCCGTCGGCCTGGTCGATCGTGCGCGTGCCGTACTCGCCGATCATGTTGAACTTGCGGTTGTAAGGCGAGGCGGTGGTGCCGTGCGCGAAGTCGATTCCCAGCGGCTCGATCGTATCCTGATTGATCTTGGTGGGGTTGGCTGGCGTGCCGCTGTTGGCGAAGCGCGGCACCGAGATCGGCAAGTTCTGGTAAAACGCGGTGCGGTCGTTGATCACCAGCGCGTCGGCGCGCGCCGTGGTCTTGCGGTCGTCGCTGGTGTAGACCAGATTGCCGCGTACCTGCCCGCCACGGTCGGCGGTATAGCCGGTGTCGCGCACGCCGTCGCTGCGGCGATAGAAGCCGCCGACGGCGCCGGTCAGGTTGGGGCTCAGAGGACCGGAGATGAAGGCGTCCTGGCGGATGAAGCCATAGTCGGCGTATTCGACCTTGTAGCCGCCGGCCAGGTGGTCGCCGCCGGTACGCGTGACGTGGTTGACGGTCGCACCCAGGCCGTTCGAATACAGAATGCCGCCCGGGCCGCCCTTGACCAGCTCCACGCTCTCGGTCATCAGGTCGTCGCGGATGAAAACGTCGTTGTTCATGAATGGCGCTTCCGGCTCCTCGTAGGCCGGCAGGCCGTCGATCAACTGCGGGGCGAAGCGGTAGCCGCCGGTGACCGGCAAGCCGCGCACGGTGATGTTGTTACTCGCCTCGCCGGCGCTGCCGCCCTCCGAGTAGATGCCGGGGAAGTTGGCCAGCATGTCGGCGGTGCTCATCGGCGCCAGGCGCTGGATCTCCTCGGCCGTCAAGGTATTGATCGAGAACGTCGCGTTCTTCTTGGTGGTCGACTTGGTCACGCCGGTGACGATGACGACCGCCGACGGATCGGCGCCGTTGGCGTCGGCGTTCTGCTGACCGGCGGCGACGGTGCCGTTTTGCTGTTGTGCGAAGACCAGCGCGGGCGCCAGGCAAATCGCCAGCGCCGCCGAGCGCGCGATGTAACGGTTGTAAAGATTGATCGAGTAGGTCATGCCGCATCTCCTTTTATGATTATCCGCCGCGCTGCCGCGGTCTGTGTAAGCTTTATGTTGTCTAACGTTGTCATGGCATTTACAGTGAATTTATCCGTCGGCGCGCACCTCCTCCAGCCGTGGCATGTCGGCGCCGCGCCGGGAACAGGTGATGGCGGCGGCGCGGCCGGCGAAGTCCAGCGCCGCATGCAACGACGGCGCATCCAGGCGCTGCAAGGCGGCGCGTGTCAGCAAGCCTTGTTCGCGCAGGTGCGACAGCAGCGCCGCCTGGAAGGTATCGCCGGCACCCACGGTATCGACCACGTCGACCTTCGCGGCAGGCAGTTCCAGCACCAGCTTGGCGGTGGCGGCCAGCACGCCCTCGCCGCCGCGCGTGACCACCACCAGCGCCACGCCGGCTTTCAGCGCCATGTCGACGAAGGCCAGCGGCGACATGGCGGGATACAGCTGGCCGATATCCTCGTCGCTGATCTTCAACAGGTCCGTCACCGGCAGCATCCACGCGATGGCGGCGGTCCAGACCTCGCGGTCCGGCTGGATCGTCAGGCGCACATTGGGATCGAAGGCGATCAGGCTGCGGCCGTGCTGGCGCGTCACCAGCGCGCGCAAGGTCGACGCGACGGGTTCGACCGCCATGCAATAGGAGCCGACGTGAATCGCCTCCGCGTCCAGCGGAACGCGCTCGAGGTCCGCGACGGTCACGCAACGCTCGGCGGTCTGGCTGCCGTACAAGGTGTAGGCCGGCACGCCGGCGGCGTCGATATCGATGGTGACCAGCGCGGTCGCGGCGTCCGGC
>DATMSN010000481.1:0-3909 GCA_035565375.1 Duganella sp.
GCACGGCTTCATCGGCCAGCAGAAGATGATCTCGATCAAGAAGCACTTCAACAGCACCGACCGCCGCTACCTGTACCTGTCGGGCTGGATGGTGGCCGCGCTGCGCTCCGAGTTCGGCCCGCTGCCGGACCAGTCGATGCATGAAAAAACCGCCGTCACCGCGCTGATCAAGGAGCTCTACACCTTCCTGCGCCAGGCCGACGCCCGCGAGCTGGGCGGCCTGTTCCGCGAGCTGGACGCCGCCGAAGGCCCGGCCAAGGCCGCCATCCAGGCCAAGATCGACAACCACATCACGCACGTGGTGCCGATCATCGCCGACATCGACGCCGGCTTCGGCAACGCCGAGGCGACCTACCTGCTGGCCAAGCAATTCATCGAGGCGGGCGCCTGCTGCATCCAGATCGAAAACCAGGTGTCCGACGAGAAGCAATGCGGCCACCAGGACGGCAAGGTCACCGTGCCGCACGAAGACTTCCTGGCCAAGATCCGCGCCATCCGCTACGCCTTCCTGGAACTGGGCGTGGACGACGGCATCATCGTCGCGCGCACCGACTCGCTCGGCGCCGGCCTGACCAAGCAGATCGCCGTCACCGCCAAGCCGGGCGACCTGGGCGACCAGTACAACGCCTTCCTCGACTGCGAGGAAGTGTCGGCCGACGCGCTGGGCAACGGCGACGTCATCATCAAGCGCGACGGCAAGCTGCTGCGTCCTAAGCGCCTGCCGAGCAACCTGTTCCAGTTCCGCGCCGGCACCGGCGAGGCGCGTTGCGTGCTCGACTGCATCACCTCGCTGCAGAACGGCGCCGACCTGCTGTGGATCGAAACCGAAAAACCGCACATCTCGCAAATCGGCGGCATGGTCAGCGAAATCCGCAAGGTGATCCCGAACGCCAAGCTGGTCTACAACAACAGCCCGTCGTTCAACTGGACGCTGAACTTCCGTCAGCAGGTCTACGACGCGATGAAGGAAGCGGGCAAGGATGTGTCGTCCTACGAGCGCAGCAAGCTGATGAGCGTGGAATACGACCAGACCGAACTGGCGATCACGGCCGACGAGAAGATCCGCACCTTCCAGGCCGACGCCGCCCGCGAGGCCGGCATCTTCCACCACCTGATCACCTTGCCGACCTACCACACCGCCGCGCTGTCGACCGACAACCTGGCCAAGGAATACTTCGGCGAGCAAGGCATGCTCGGTTATGTGGCCGGCGTGCAGCGCAAGGAAATCCGCCAGGGCATCGCCTGCGTCAAGCACCAGAACATGTCCGGCTCGGACATCGGCGACGACCACAAGGATTACTTCAGCGGCGAGGCGGCGCTGAAGGCGGCCGGCAAGGACAACACCATGAACCAGTTCTGATCCGGTTCCGGCCCGCCCCGGCGGGACAAGAAAACGCCAACCATCACGGTTGGCGTTTTTTTTTGACGCTGGCAATATCGCAATGCCGGCGTGATCTCCTTCAGCGGGATTGCCCGCCGCCCAGTTGTTGAATCGCCTTGATGTGCCGCATCGGCGGGGCGCCGAACATGCGCCGGTATTCGCGGCTGAACTGGGTGGCGCTTTCATAGCCCACGCGGAAGGCGGCCGTCGCGGCGTCGGCCGACTCGCTGAGCATCAATTCCCGTGCATGGTGCAGGCGCAAATGTTTTTGATATTGCAACGGGCTCATCGCCGTCATGGCGCGGAAGTGATGGTGCAATGTCGACACCCCCATCCTGGCGATTTCGGCCAACTGCTCCATCCGCAGCGGCGCCATATAGTTTTGCTTGAGCCAGGAAATCGCCTTCGCCACCCGGTTGGCCTGCGTGCCGGCCAGGGCGACGCGGCGCAGGTATTCCCCCTGCTCTCCGCTGAGCAGCCGGTAAAGGATTTCCTCATGGATGTGCGGGGCAAGGAAAGGAATGTCCCTTGGCGCGTTGAGCAGCGCGATCAGGCGCGCCAGCGCGTCGAACATCTCCGCGCTCGCCGGCCCGACGGCCATGGCCATTTCCGCCGGCGGACGCGAGGCCGCCTGCAGGTCGTGTTGCACGATGATGTGCCGCAAGCGCTCCAGGTCCAGCCGCAACAAGGCGCCGTAGTACGGTTCGGCGTCGCTCGCCTCCAGAATCTGCGCCGTCGTCGGCAGGTCGATCGCGGTGAGCAAAAAACTGGACTCGTCATAGTCCAGCACCGCGTCGCCGACGTACACACGCTTGCGGCCACGAATGATCAAGGAAACACTGGGCTCGTAGATACTGGAAAACGGCGGCGTCGGTTCGGTGACGCGAAATAAAGTGAGGCCCGGAATGCCGGTCTCGAACACCGGGACGGGCCAGTCGAGCAGGTCGCAACCGGCGACGATACGCTGCCGCACGGGCCTGCTTTGCTCGCCGGTTTGAAGGTCCTTCAGCTCGTATGCTTTCACTAGCGCTCCCGAAATGTCACCCGCCCAGTCTAGCCTTGCCCGTGCCGGCTGCGCCAGTATATTATCGGCCGCCGACAGGATCAGGCAATAGTCAGGCAGGATCGAGCACGCCCCGGGCGCCGCGAACGGCCGGCGTTATTCCGCCAGCCGTGGGAACACATGGAAATCCGGCAGCGGATGGGCCTTGAGGTCGGCCTCGCCACCGATGCGCAGCACGGAAGCGTTCGTGCCATCGTAAGCGGGCCAGGCCGGCAAGCCTTTCCCCTCCGGACTGCCGGTACTGGCGAAATTGACCCAGGTCCTGGCCAGTCTGGTGGCCAGCTGGCGATCCGCCTTGGTCCACGGGCGGCCGTCCTGGCCCAGATTGTCGAACACGTACCGGATCTCGGCGCCGTGGCCGGCGCCGCAGCCATAGCCGCACGGCGTCGATGGTTCGGCCGGCTGGTGCGCGAAGAAATAGGCATACGATTTGGAGTGGCCATACCGCGCCTGCAGGTTTGCCCAATACGCTATGCCCCAGCCCCACCAGTCATTGGTGAGCTGATGGATGGAGGCTTTCGCCTGGGCATCGGTGGCGCCGGGATAGCGCGCCAGCAACGCCTCCGACGGCGCGTACCCCAGCAACTTGGCCACCAGTGCGCGGTGCCGGGCCGCCGTGAAATCGCCGGTGCCCAGGATCTCGGGCGCCAGGTCCTTGCCCTCCTCGGCGTTCCATCCGACCAGCAGCGGCACGTCGTTCTGGCGGTGATGGCGGTAGGTGGTGGTCAGGTCCTCGCGCAGCACCTGCCCCTCGACGATCGCGCGCGGCGACCATGCCGGCTTCTGCAAGGCCTCGACGCTCATGGCGCGCAACTGCGCCAGATGTGGCGCGCCCAGTCCCTGGGCGAAGGCGAGTCCTTGCGCTTCGGCGCTCTTTCGGTCCACCTGGGTGGTGTCCTCGGCGTTGAGGGGCACGGCGGCATAGCCGCTCTCGGCGATGGCACGCTGGAACAGATCCCTGGCCAGCGGCGACACCACCATCGCCCCGACCGACGTGCCGCCGGCCGACTCGCCGACGATCGTGACGCGGCCCGGATCGCCACCGAAGGCGGCGATGTTGTCCTTCACCCAGCGCAGTGCCGCGATCTGGTCGCGCAGTCCCTGGTTGCCGGAGGCGCCGTCCGGCGACTCCGCCGACAGTTCCGGATGGGCAAAGAAGCCGAAGATGCCCAGCCGGTAGTTGAGCGTGACGACGATGGCGCCGTGCCCGGCCAGGTTGCCGCCGTCGAAGCCGGGTTGCGCCGCAGTGCCGCCGTAGTAGCCGCCGCCGTGGATCCAGACGATGACGGGCAGTTTGGCGGCTTTGTCGGGCGCCCAGATGTTGAGGTAAAGGCAGTCCTCGCTTTTCGGGTTGGTGACCCACACGGCGGTCTGGGCGCAGGCCGCCGAATAGGCGCTCGCCTGCCGGACGCCTTGCCACGGCACCACCGGTTGCGGCGCGCGCCAGCGCAGATCGCCGACCGGC
>DATMSN010000482.1:0-3624 GCA_035565375.1 Duganella sp.
CGTCGGCGCTGCTCCAGTAGGTCAGCACGACGTCGGCGCCGGCCTGCGCCAGCGCCAGCGAGCTGGCCTTGCCGATGCCCGAGGCGCCGCCCATGACGAGGGCGCGTTTTCCGATAAGTTCCATGGCGATGTTCTTTCTAGTGAGTGGTTGGGTGGTGAATGCTTACGTGGGTGGCGCCGCCGTCGACGCCCGCACGATCAGCTCCGGCGCGAACAGTTCGCCGCCGACGCTGGCCGCGCCCGGCGCCAGGATGCGCTGGACGGCCGCGTCGGCCATGGCCTGGATCGGCTGGCGCAACGTCGTCAATGGCGGATCGTTGGCGGCGGAGAAGAAAATATCGTCGATGCCGATCAGCGAAAAATCCTGCGGCAACCGTTTGCCGAGCTGCTTGAGGCCGATGCCGATGCCGATCGCCATCATGTCGTTGATGGCGATCGCCGCCGTCGGCTTGCTGCGGGCCGCCAGCAACAGCGCCGCCGCGCTGCGTCCCAGCTCGAACAGCCGGGTGTCGCCGTGCAGGTCGGCCGGGGCGTCGGTGGCGTCGGCGATCACCAGCTCGCCGCTGATGCCGGCCGCCGCCACCGCCTGTTCAAAGCCCTTGACGCGGTCCTGGCGGTTCAGGGTGTAAGGCGGCGGCGTCACCAGCGCGATCGCGCGGTGGCCCAGCGCCACCAGATGCTCGACCGCCATGGTGGTGGCGGCGACGTTGTCGACGGAGATCGTGGTGATGCGCTCGTGGCTGTCGTCGGAGCGCTTGATGTCGAACGCCACCACCGGGCAGCGCGCCGTGATGCCGACCAAGTGGCCGGTGTCGTTGAGCGCCGAGCCGGTGATGATGCCCTGCGCGCCGTAGGACAGCAGATCGGCCATGACGGCGCGCTCGCGCTCGGGATCGCGGAAGGTGCTGAAGGTCATCACGTGGCAATGGTGGCGCGCGGCGGCCGTCTCCACCGCGCAGGCCAGCGAACCGAAGAACTGATTGGCCAGCGACGGCACCAGCAAGCCGACCATGGAGGCGACCCCGGTCTTCAACTGGCGCGCGGCGTTGTTGGGCCGGTAGCCCAGCTGCTCGATCGCCTGCTGGATCTTGCGCTGGGTATCGGGCCGCATCTGCCCCATACGGTTGTTCAGAAAATTCGAGACGCTGGTGGTCGATACGCCGGCCAGTCTCGCTACGTCCTGAATCTTTGATTCGCTCATGATGTCCTTGTTAAGTGTTATGCGCTCAGAACGCCATATCCAGACGGATCGTGGCGTAGCGGAACGCGTCGCGGGCCGGCTTCCAGCCGTAGGACCGGATGTCGGGGCCGCCGCCGGCCCGCTTGAAGTTGAGGAAGGAGCCGCTGCTGCCGGCTTCGTAATGGTGGTCGAACAGGTTCTTCACGCCGATCGACAGTTTATATAGTCCCTTGACGTCCTTGAACGAGGCGCCGAGATCGAAAATACCATAGCCGGGCCGCACCAGCGACGGGTCCTGGCTGATCGCACCCTGCACCGTCGACTGCGTGCGCCATTGGGCGTTGATCGCGGCGACGACCGGCAACCCGGCCAGGCGCGGCAGCGTGTATTCGCCGCCCATGCTCAGCTTCCATTTGGGCGCGTTCGGCATCATGCCGCCGCTGGCGTCGCGCAGGAACGAGCCGGGCACCAGCTCGTTGGGAATGGTGCAATCGGTGGCGCCGCTGTAGCACGGCCCCTGGTTCCAGTCGCGCACCACGGCGCGCGTGTAGGCGAAGCTGGCGTTGAGCAGCAAGGCGCGCGTGGCCAGCACCGTGGCGTCGGCCTCGAAGCCGCGCGTTTGCAGCGATGGAATGCTGTACAACACGCTGGCCTGGCTGCCGTCGGTGAAGCGTTCGGTGGCCGAGGTCTGGTAGTCGCGGAAGCGGGTCTGGAACACGGCCGCGTTGAAGGTGGCGCGGTTGTTCCACAGGTTGGCCTTGAAGCCGGCCTCGAAACTGGTGGCCTTCTCCGGCGCCAGCGGCAGGCGCGAAAACACGTTGACGTTGTTGGCGCCGCTGGTCATGTCGTAGGCCACGCCCTTGTGGCCGGTGGAGGTGGTGCCGTACACCATCATCTCGTCGTTCAGATGGTAGGTGTAGCCGAGTTTGCCGGTGACGGCGTTTTCCTTGTTTTGCGGCGCGATGTACAGGTGCTCGCCGGTGTGCACGTTGTTCGGCGCGCTCGACGACAGGCTGTCGATGGTGTGGAACAGGTAGTCGTTGGCCTCGCGGTTGAAGCGCAGGCCGGCGCTCAGGCTCTGCTTCGGCGCGAAGTCCCAGTTGGTGTTGGCATAGAGCGCGTGCGTCAGGCTGCCCGAGTTGGTCTCGTAGTTGGTGTAGTTGCTTTCCTTGACGAAGGCGTTGCCGCGCAGGTAGGTGCGGTACAACGAGTTGCGCGCAATCCACACGCCGACCAGGTAGCGGAAGTCGCCGCCATCGGGTGACGTCAGGCGGAATTCCTGCGTCGACGTCTTGCTGGCGATGGTGCCGTTGATCATCGGCGGTTCGGCGATGCCGGACGGCTTGCCGCTGGCGTCGACCTGGTAAAAGGTGGAGATCAGGTCGATGTTGTCGTTGTCGCGGTAGTCGTTCGACAGGTTGTTGTCCACCGACGTGATCGAGGTCAGCGCGTGGCCGGCCAGCGGCGAGCTGTCCGGGAAAGCGTAGTTGACGCGCACGCCGATGGCACGGTCGGTGGCGTCCAGGCCGGTCGGCGAGTCGTTGCGGATCTGGCGGTTCCAGCGGCTGACGTTGATGCCGCGCAGAATCTCGGTGTTCGACAGCGCCGTGTACTTGCGGTTGTACAGGTAGCCGACGCCCTCGCCGATCGAGGTGATGGCCTCCGTGTTGCCGGTCGCGCGGGAATGGTCGTAACGCGGCGTGATCAGCACGTCGAGGTCCGGCGAGATCTTCCACTGCAGCTTGGCCATGAAGGTCTTGCCGCCGGAGCCGTTCTGCATCGAATCGTTGGTCAGGTTGTGCAGCAGGCCGGGGAAATTGGTCTTGCTGGCGTACAGGCGCAGGCCGACCGTGTCCGACAGCCGGCCGCTGAGCGAGGCCGAGGCGCGGTATTCCTGGTCGCTGGTGTGGTACAGGCTCACTTTCGTCTGCATCGGCCCGGCGCCGATCGGCTTGGTGGTCATCACCACCGCGCCGGCGATCGCGCTCTTGCCGAACAGGGTGCTTTGCGGCCCCTTGAGCACCTCGACGCGGGCCATGTCGGACATGTCGCGGAACGCTTGCTGGGTCTGCGCGTAGGGGATGTCGTCGACCATGATGGCGACGTCGCCCTCGATGCCGAGGTTGTTCGACGTGGTGCCGATGCCGCGCATGTTGATGCTGTTGGTGCCGACCTGGGTGCCGACCGACACCGACAGCGCCGGCGACAGGTTGATGATGTCGACCAGTTCGCGCACGTTGTTGCGCTGCATGTATTCCTCGCCCAGCACCGAGATCGAGGCGGGCACGTCTTCCAGTTTTTCGATTCGACGGTTTGCCGTCACCACCACCGATTCCAGTTTGGGTTGGGCGGCGGTGGCGTCGGCGGCTTGGCCGGCTGCTTGCTGCGCCTGCGCGGGGAAGGCGCCGATCAACAGCAGCGCCACGGCTGAGGCGATCGGGGTG
>DATMSN010000483.1:0-2676 GCA_035565375.1 Duganella sp.
GACACGGCGAACTCGGCGGCCAGCGCGGCGGCGGAGACGGATTGGCCAGCGGCCAGCCGTTCGGCGATGGCGGCGCGGCGTTCGAGGGGAAGAATTTGGGTCATGCACGATCATAACATGCACAAACGTGCACAAACAATCGAAAGTCGTCACATGGCTGCCGGCATGGTCTGTCGTAAACCCTTTGCAATACGATCGAGATCGGCGTATTGTCGCGCTTTACGGAAGTGCACGTTCTTGCACGATTTAACTGAAAGGAAACTAATTGGAACCGACGCAAAAACAGAAAATGCTGGCTGGCGATTTCTACAACGCGGGCGACGCCGAGATCCAGGCCGATCTGGCGGCGGCGCGCGACTGGATGGAGCGCTACAACCGCCGCTGCGGCTTGACGCCCGAAGAACACCGCCAACTGCTGGTCGAGCGTTTCGGCGGCGTCGGCGACGGCGCCGTGATCCGGCCACCGTTCCATTGCGACTATGGCTACAACATCAGGGTCGGCCACGGCGTCTTTATGAACTTTAACTGCGTGATCCTCGACGTGGTGCAAGTCGACATCGGCGACATGACGCAGATCGGCCCTGGCGTTCAAATCCTCACCGCCGACCATCCGCGCGATCCGGCGCTGCGCGCGCAAGGACTGGAGTTCGGCCGCCCGATCCGCATCGGCCGCAACGTCTGGATCGGCGCCGGCGCGCTCATCATGCCGGGCGTGACCATCGGCGACGACGCCTTGATCGGCGCCGGCAGCGTGGTCACGCGCGACGTCGCGGCCGGCGTCACGGTGATGGGCAATCCGGCGCGTCCCCGCTCCGCCTAGGCGGGCCTGCGCGTCAGATCCGGTCGAGCAGTTGCTGTTCGGCGCGCTCGCTGAGCACCAGCACCAGTTTGAGCCTGGCGCGCGTCATGCCGACGAATAGCTTGCGCAGCACGCGCTCGTCGATCTCGGCGAAATCGATCTCGGTGAAGATCACCGCCGGCGCCGACTGGCCCTTGAAGCGGTACACCGATTCGGCCAGCAATCCGCCGTCCCGGTATTGGGGATTGCCGAACAAATCGTACTCGCCGGTGAACGACTTCAGTGTGTGGACGTCGCTTAGCTTGTCGAGGTTGAGGATCGCCGATTTTTCGCGTCCGCGAAACGACGCGATGGCGATATCGTGGCGCGCGAAGCCGGCGCCCAGGCACAAGGTGACGGCCTTGCGGGTTTGCGCCAGCATCGCCTCGGTATCGCCCTCCGGGTACATCAGCTCCTCGATGTCGGCGCCCTTGAACGGACTGCCCGCCTCCACCGGCGAGCGGGCCGCGCCGATCGAGGCCAGCATGTCGACGATCTGGCGCGGGCTGCGGTAGTTGGTGTCCGAGTGCAGCTTGACCCAGCCCGGCAGCGGCACCATATCGCGGCCGTACAGGTTCTGGTTCGGGTCCTCGAGCCAGATCGCGCGGCCGTCGTCCTTGAGCATGCGCAGCAGGATATCGCGCCACGCCGGTGAAAAATCCTGGCCCTCGTCGACGATCAGCACATCGTAGCGCCACGCGGCGGGCAGCGGCGAGGCGGTCATCTGCGCCTCGATCCGCTCCCACACGCCGGGCGCGCCGTATTCGGGCACCTGGTCGCGGGCGCGCATGAAGGCATCGCTCAGCATGTGGAAGCTCGCCACCCGTCCGCCGGGCGGCACCAGGCGCTCGATGTGATCGGCCAGCGGGCGGTTGTAGCACACGTACAGCGGCGACAGGCCGGCCTCGATGGCGGCGGCGTATTCGGCCAGCGCCAGCTGGGTCTTGCCGCTGCCGGCGGTGCCCACCACACGCAGGCGAAACGGCACGAACTCCAGCCGCCGCGCCCACGTCGCCAGGCCGCCGGACAGGCGCGCGACCATCTGGGCGGCGTTGCCGATCATCGAACTGGGATCGGGCCGCAGGCTCAGCATGTTGCCCAGGAAGCGCGTGATCTTGTCGAACTGCTCGCCCGGTTTGGGATCGGTGACGGGCAGGATTTCGCGGATGACGGCGGCCAGGCGGTCCTTGTTGGTGGCGTCGACGATGTGGCGCGGATCGATGCCGGCCAGGTGCGGGTTGCGCACGATGTAGTCCGGGCAGTACAGCAGGTAATCGATGGACAGCTCACCGCCGAAGCGTTCGCGCAGGCCCTTGATCGAACGCATGATGTGGTTTTCCACCTTGCGCGGCTTGCCCTCGTAGTTGCGGACCAGGCCCTCCCCGGTCTCGTTCAGGAAGCCGGACTTCTGCTCGATCAGCAGCACCCGGCCGCTGGGCGCGACGACGATGAAATCGATCTCGCCGAAGGCCGAAAAGCCGTTCTCGACGTTGGTCCAGTGGACGCCGTGATAAACGCGGTACGGAGTGTCGGCGAGGGTCGACTCGAGATAGGCCAGCGTCCCGATCTCGCGGGCTGCGGTGCCGGTGACGGCCATCTCTCGCCAGCCGGTAGGGTGAAGATGAGCCATGGGGTGGAACCTGGACTTAGTTTAAAAAAAACATTGTAAGGCAGATCCGGGGTCAGGTCCGCCAATGCTACACGAGCTCAACATTACAATCCGGGGTCATACAATCCGGGGTCAGGTCCACCAATTCTACACAAGCTCAACGCTACCGGCCGCTACGGCAGCGCTCGTGTAGAATTGGTGGACCTGACCCCGGGGTTTTAGTGGGCGG